>CAYRXP010000216.1:0-3130 GCA_964428145.1 uncultured Enterobacteriaceae bacterium | reverse complement strand
TCAGAAACACTTCCTTCTCGCTCATCCAGCATTCTGACGTAACCACCCAAAGGTAGTGCTGCTATTACAAACTCACTTTTATCTTGACCAAAATATCTTGACCATAGTGGTTTACCAAAACCAACTGAGAATCTTATAATTTTGACACCACATTTTCGTGCAACCCAAAAATGTCCATATTCATGAAATGTTACTAAAATGCCAAGTGTGAAAACCAGGGCAAAAAGATAATATAAAAAATCAATCATGAAATAAGTTTTTCCCTTACCAATTTATCTGCAACATACGCAAGCGCAAACTGCCGCGCTTCTGTATCAGCTGCTAACACGGTATCTATAGAATCGGCTTCCACCCCAGAAATATTTTCCAGTGTTTCTTCAACGAGTTCAGGTATCGCTGTAAACCTGATCTGCTTGTTCAAAAATGCTTCAACCGCAATTTCATTTGCAGCATTCATGATCGCAGTTGATGTTCCACCCGCAGTCATGGCTTCAGACGCCAGTCTCAGACTAGGAAACCTTTCCATATCCGGAATTTCAAAATCAAGACGCGCAATATCAAACAAGTTGAGTGATTCGACGCCGGAATCAATGCGTTCTGGCCATGCAAGTGCATGGGCAATAGGTGTTCTCATATCTGGATTGCCCAACTGGGCCAAAACAGATCCATCAACATATTGAACCATAGAATGAATAACACTTTGAGGATGCAATACAACCTGAATTTTTTCGGGACCTGTATTAAACAGCCAACAGGCCTCTATTACCTCCAGACCTTTGTTCATCATTGTGGCAGAGTCCACTGAAATTTTTCTGCCCATATCCCAGTTCGGATGTGCGCATGCCTGTTCAGGAGTTACTGTGCATAACTCGTTAAGAGGTGTTTTTCTGAATGGCCCCCCCGATGCAGTCAAAAGTATTTTTTCTACGCCCGACTCCGACAGGCCATTTTTAAAATGGTCGGGCATACTCTGAAAGATCGCATTATGCTCGCTATCTATCGGCAAAAGTACGGCGCCGGAGTCATGAATTGTATCCATAAACAATTTACCAGACATGACCAGTGCTTCTTTATTCGCCAATAAGACACGTTTCCCAGCTTTTGCAGCTGCAAGTGTTGGTAACAAGCCTGCCGCCCCGACAATCGAAGCCATCACATAATCTACTTCAGGTAAGGTAGCAACACGTTGCAAACCTTCTGTGCCTGATAATATTTTAACTTCGGTATCAAGTCCTTTTCCTTTTAAACTATTTTGTAATGATTCTGCCAGGTCATGGTCAGCGATAACGGCATATTTTGGTTTCCACGTCTCACATTGTTCAGCAAGTAATTCAACATTGCGGTTTGCAGTCAATGCAACAATTTCATATTTATCTTTATGACGAGAGACCACATCTAAAGTACTGACACCAATACTTCCTGTCGCACCTAGCAGGGTTAAACCAATCACAACACTCTCTCCATAGCCCACAGACCAGCAAAAAATACTGGCGCCGCAGATGTCAGGCTATCAATCCGATCCAGGACCCCACCGTGTCCAGGTAAAATATGACTGCTATCTTTTATGCCTGCCATGCGTTTGAACATACTTTCTACCAAATCACCCAGAATTGAAAAACTAACCGTCAGTACAACCAATACAAGAAATAAAATAGCATAGGTGAATTGCATCCCTGAATAAAGCACATAGCTAACACCGACTAAAAGCGACATCGACAGAGCACCATAAACACCTTCCCAACTCTTACCGGGACTCACATTACTTGCGAGTTTTTTGCTACCAAATTTTCTGCCTGAAAAATAGGCAGCACTATCAGCGAACCATATGAGGAAGAACAAAAACAGTACCAGTGTGACACCAGAAGTTTTCGCATGAATTAAAATCAAACTTAACCAGGATGGGACAAGAATGACGCCGCCTATCATTGCTTTCAATAATCTGGATGATAGATTGACATTCTTATTCATCTGATAGCGAATCACCAGAAACATGGCAATTAGCCACCACACAAACCCGCAATAAACGATTAAAATAATCCAATGATTATCCAGGAATTTCAGGCAAGCCACGAGGCATAGCAATATCACCGATACATATGAAATTTTATAGGAGTTGGCGTCAAAACCAGCACAGGCAGCCCATTCCCACGCAGCCACACAGATAATGATTGCGAGTACAAATGCCAGCATAATTGTTGGTAAGAAAATGACGGCGCTGACAATCAGACCGGCAAATATCATTGCCGTTATCACTCGTTGCTTAAGCATGTTCTATTTGTTCACTTGTACACCCGAACCTTCTCTCTCGTCGCACATACCATTCGAGGGCTTTTTCTAGGTTCGCAGTCCCAAAATCCGGCCATAGACAATCATCAAAATAGAGCTCAGTGTACGCCAACTGCCAAAGCAAATAATTACTAATACGCATCTCTCCACCAGTACGAATAAATAGGTCAGGTTCCGGCAAATCGGACAAACAGATATATTCGGCAATTAAGGCTTCATTAATATCCTCAATACGAATCTCTTTATCCCTGATCTTATTGCATAACTGTATAAAGGCGTTTGTTATATCCCATCTCCCACCATAATTAACAGCAACAACCAATTTCAATCCTGTATTATTTATCGTGAGACTTTCTACATCTTCCATAGATACACGGAGTTTTTTGGGAAACAAAGATAGATCTCCCATAAAACGAAGTCTGATATTATTATCATGCAGACCTTTAAAACGTTCCTGTAAAGATGAAGCAAATAAATCCATGAGCATGGAAACTTCTGTTCGGGGTCTTTTCCAGTTCTCACTACTAAAGGCGTAAACAGTCAACACTTCAATCCCTGCCTTGGCACTAAAGTTGACGATGTCCTGAAGCGCTTCAACACCTGCTCTGTGTCCAGCGATTCGGGGTAATCCTCTCTGTTTTGCCCATCGACCATTACCATCCATAATAATAGCAACATGCTTCGGCAAATTATCTATCTTACCGCTCGATGCACGTTTTTTAACCATGAATATTTTTACCGTCTACAATGTCTAAATTTCCATCATTTCCTTTTCTTTCCCTGCCAAAATCTTATCAATTTCATGGACGTAACTATCAGTCAGTTTTTGGATCCTTTCTTCTGC
>CAYRXP010000215.1:0-3140 GCA_964428145.1 uncultured Enterobacteriaceae bacterium | reverse complement strand
TCTATTACGGGGGCCTATGTGGCGCTGGTAGATGCTGTCAGATCCTTGCAGTATGAAAAACTATTGAACGAGGATCCAGTGAAAAATGCCATCGCCTCTGTTTCTGTGGGTATCTATGAAGGGACAGCAGTACTGGATCTGGATTATGCAGAAGACTCGAATGCGGAGACAGACATGAATGTTGTGATGAATGGTGATGGCCACTTTATTGAGGTGCAGGGGACTGCTGAAGGGCATGCTTTTAGCGCAGAAGAACTCAACGAAATGTTGGCACTTGCAAAAACGGGAATCAATGAATTATTTGAGGTCCAGCGAAATGCACTGGCTTAATAAATTTATTTTCCGGTTATTGTGAAGATTGACTGGTTTAGTAAAAATTGGATAAAGATGTGCAGGCAAAAGTAAGTCGCATCGTTTTTGCCAGTGGCAACGCTGGTAAGATATGTGAAATAGGTCAGCTATTGGAAGGCTTGAGCATCGATGTTCTGCCTCAGTCAGATTTTAATGTGCCCGAGATAGAGGAAACCGGACGAACCTTCGTTGAGAATGCCATACTCAAGGCAAGAAATGCTGCACATCATACCGGCTTAGCTGTAATTGCGGATGATTCAGGGATTGTTGTTGATGTCTTGCAAGGTCGCCCCGGAATAGTTTCAGCACGTTTTGCAGGTGTTGGTGCGAGTGATAAAGATAATCTAAATAAGCTTATCGAGATGATCAAACCATTTCCTGAAGAACAACGAACGGCCCGTTTTATTTGTTCGATGGTTTATCTCAGGCATGAATATGATCCAGTTCCCATCATTGCTCAGGGTGTTTGGGAAGGACAGTTAATCACCGATCCCAAGGGTTCAAATGGCTTTGGTTATGATCCAATGTTTTATGTCTCATCTCAGCAGTGTACTTCGGCAGAATTGGCGCTAGAAATAAAAAATAAATTAAGTCATCGTGGTCAGGCTCTCAGATATCTATTGGGTAAACTTAACGAAGTATATTCAATAGAGTAGCCCACCCCTACAACTTACCAACTATTATATGCTTAGTTTTGAAACCAACCCACCTTTGTCCCTGTATATACATCTTCCCTGGTGTATTAAAAAATGTCCTTATTGCGATTTCAATTCACATGCAACAAATAAGGAGACGTTTCCAGAAGATGCTTATATTGATGCATTGATTAGTGATCTTGAATCTGAATTACCGCGTATTTGGGGTCGCCCCATTATCAGTATTTTTATCGGTGGTGGCACACCGAGTCTGTTTTCAGCAGAGGCAATTGACCGTCTTATGGCGGCCTTACGAGAGAGGCTGACCTTTTATCACCATACTGAAGTAACCATGGAAGCCAATCCAGGCACTGCTGAGGCGGATCGATTCAAGGCATATCGTGAATCAGGGATCAATCGGATCTCGATTGGTGTGCAGAGCTTTAATGATGAGAAATTGAAAGTATTGGGCCGCATTCATAATAGCGCCGAGGCTAAGGCTGCGATTGCCATGGCAAAAGATGCCGGTTTTGATGAGATTAATATCGACCTGATGTTTGGTTTGCCCGAACAATCGATTGGTGAAGCGATGTCCGATCTGGAAACGGCTATGGGACAACAACCATCGCATCTTTCCTGGTATCAATTGACCATCGAACCCAATACTATTTTTTATTCGAAGCCACCTGCATTACCGGATGATGATTTGTTGTGGAGTATGCAGGCACAGGGGCAGGCGTATTTATCTGACAGTGGATTTGATCAATATGAGATTTCTGCCTACGCGAGAAAGGGGATGAATCATCAATGTCAACATAATTTAAATTATTGGCAGTTTGGGGATTATCTGGGAATTGGCGCCGGGGCGCATGGAAAACTGACGCATGTGGTAGAAGGTAAGATTGAGCGCTATTCTCGCCATCGGATCCCCCAGAGTTATATCGATAAGGTAGGCCAATTAAACGCAATTACAGACTCTAGACAGCTTGGCAGAGATGAGTTGCCATTGGAGTTTATGATGAATGCATTACGTCTAAACGAAGGGTTTCATCCGTCCCTTTTTATTGAGCACACAGGCTTGCCACTGAACCATATCCAAAAGCAATTGGAAATAGCTGAAGAAAAAGCATTAATTGAATGGGATATTAATAAGATAAAACCAACAGAAACCGGGCATCGTTATCTGAATAATTTGATAGAATTATTTATGAAATGAGATTGAAGACAATTTAATGAAAAGAAAATTTCTGACGATAGAAAATGAAGAAGACCTGGGGAAATTATGCGAGCAATTAAAAGGAATTGCCTGGTTAGCGATTGATACCGAGTTTGAGAGAACAAGCACATATTACCCAGAGCTATGTTTGGTGCAGGTTGCGAATGAAGATATTGCTGCGATTATCGATCCACTGGCAGTTATCAATCTTGATCAATTTTTCGAGATACTTTACAACAAATCAATCATCAAGGTATTTCATTCTGTACATCAGGATCTCGAAATATTTTTTAACCTCAAGGGTGCCGTTCCAACACCGATTTTTGATACACAGATAGCTGCGCCGCTTCTTGGTTATGCTGAACAAATCGGATACGCAAAATTAGTATATCAATTATTAGGTGTTGAACTAGGCAAGACGTTTACCCGTTCAGACTGGAAGCAACGCCCTTTGAAGCAGGGGCAGCTTGAATATGCAATCAATGACGTAATCTATCTTGGCGAGATTTATGTTCAATTTGTCGAAAAACTCAAAAAATTAAATCGGCTGGCCTGGTTGGAAAAAGATTATTCTGAATTGGCTAATCCAGAACGTTATCAACCTAACCCAGAGCATGTCTGGAAGAAAATTCGTGCAGCGAAGAAATTGAAAGGTGAAAAACTGGCTGTGCTTCAGAAATTAGCTGCATGGCGAGAGGTGACGGCAAGAGAGAAGAACAGGCCACGAAACTGGTTGATGCGGGATGAAGCCATCGTTGATATGGCGCAATTTCTTCCTGAAGATAGAAACACTTTGTCCAGGATTAAAGGGTTACAAGAACGATTTTTAAGGAATCATGGCGATGAATTACTGGGGGTTATTCAAAACGCCAAAACCATGCCGCCGGCACCGCTAATGAATGTTCAGCAGCGTGACAAGCTGACAGGGCAGCAACAGG
>CAYRXP010000214.1:0-3141 GCA_964428145.1 uncultured Enterobacteriaceae bacterium | reverse complement strand
ATTAGGTGTCGCGATACTTTCACAAATTTTAAACAACGATAATTATAGGTATAGGCACTATCGCAGGCCCTATTCTTACAATCAGCCCACTTACAGGCATTCCAGGCCCTACACATCCCCTACTCGTTCAGGTCGTGTCTCAACTAATAATAAATCCAGAGCAAAACCGATTTATGACTACAGTAATAATGAAGGTTGGGACTCGTTAGCTAAGGGCAATGCGGACTATGCACTTGATATTTTTGCCATTCAATCACAACAAAATCTGAATTCAGGCATTCCTAAAGTTGGATTTGCGATTGCTGCAGCAGCAAACAACGAAATGGATAGAGCGACACGTGCCATGCGTAAAGCAATACGCATTGATGCTGATGCTTTAGACAATATAAATATAAATAACATTAAACCAACAATAGATACGTTAACTAAAAACTATAAGCTGCGTTCAAATAAAAATAATACTAATAATGCCTTTATGGTTGCTGTCCTTTCTTATCTGAAACAGGATTACTCGACTGCAAATAATTTGATAGCAGAGAATGACAAGAGCCAAAGTGCAAATAACCTGAGAAAATTATTAGCGAAAAAATTGTAGTAATTTTTTACATTAAGGAGACATATCCAGTGAAACAAACCATCACTTTCATGATAATGCTTATGATGGCACTATTTTCTTCCTCTGCGCTTGCGGGCCATGGTGGACACAGCAGACATGATGCTTTACATCAATGCCTGAAATCTGCATCTGCAATAAAGGAAGGCTATTATGCAAAACTTGAATACCTGACCTTAACAGACAGGGGTACCAAGACCTATGAAATCGAAATACATGATAAGAATGGTGTGGAATGGGAATTGATGTGTGATATATCAACTGGCAACATTTACGAGATAGAACGTGAAGTCGAATCAGCATCCGATCCACTGTTCAAGAAAAATATGAAAGTCAATGAAGAAGCAGCTGGTAAAACAGCACTTGCACTTTATCCGGGGAAAATCGTACATACGGAATACGAAATTGAAGCAAACGGCGCATCATCCTACGAGTTTGACATCTTTGAACGCCCCGGAGTGACATATAAAGTTGAAGTGGACGCTGCAACTGGCGAGGTCGTCGAAGTCTCTATAGAAAAATGGGACATTGGTCGGGAATCTCACGAATAAGAATCAATAAGATCAGACCACACCTTGATAGTCGTTTCCGTGCTGTAACTCCCGGCTTCGGGTATTCCGTCACACTAGTATGTCTTGTATGTTACTCCCTCGCTCTTTTAACAATGCAAAATAGGAACGCAATATGAAATACGATAATATTTTGCAAACTATAGGTAATACACCTCATATCCGCATCAACCGACTTTTCCGAGACGATATAGAAGTCTGGATGAAAACAGAAAGTTTTAATCCCTGTAACAGTATTAAGGATCGTATTGCGAGGGCCATGATTGAGGATGCTGAAGAAAAAGGACTTATAAATAAAGACACTGTTATTATTGAACCGACCTCCGGTAATACCGGTATCGGCCTGGCATTGGTCGCTGCAGTCAAAGGTTATCGTTTAATCCTGACCATGCCGGAATCGATGTCGATTGAGCGACGTAAATATATGCAGGCGCTCGGTGCCGAACTGGTATTAACACCGGCAGAGCTTGGTATGGGTGGAACAATTACTAAGGCAGAAGAATTACTGGAAGAACATCCCAACGGCTGGATGCCACAACAATTTGAAAACCCTGCGAATGTACAGGTACACAAAGAGACGACTGCTCCAGAAATTCTGGCTGACTTCCCGGAAGGCATTGATTATATGATTACCTGTGTAGGTACAGGAGGCCATATCACGGGATGTGCCGAAATATTAAAAGAGAAATTTTCCGATCTACAGGTCTTTGCCGTGGAACCTGAAAATTCTCCGGTGATAAGTGGCGGTGAAAAAGGACTGCATCGTATACAAGGAATTGGCGCAGGGTTTATCCCCGAAGTACTTAACGTTGATATTCTCGATGGAATAATACAAATTTCAGAAGAAGATGCCTTTGAGATGGCGCGTCGTTGTGCTAAAGAAGAAGGGATATTAATAGGTATCTCATCCGGAGCAACCCTGGCAGCGTTAAAGCAAAAAGAAAGTGAAATGGCTGCTGGTAGTCGTGTGTTGATTTTTAGTTATGACTCCGGTGAACGTTATTTATCCATTGACGATTTATTTTAAATAAAAGTCATTAGAGCATAGAAAAGCTTATAGGAGGACTTCAGATATAATCTACAGCAGGCGTGTCTGATTTTTTTTCATTGAAATATAGCTCTTATCTGTTCTATCGTCAGTTAGATAATTATCTATCAAGCCACGTAATAAAGATCCCCATTACCATCTGATATCACATCGACATATGGTTTCCCCACTAAATAGCCATGTACGTAATCTACTTCAAATTCCGTAGAGAAAGTTAATGTTTCAGCATCTGCAACATTAACAGCTATTATTTTTGCACCATCATTTTTTATCTTTCTAATCAAATCTTGAAGAGGACCTCTTGGTGAACCAAATGTTAAGTCTTTTATATTTAATTTTACATAGTCAAAAATGTGAATCTCACGTATTTGATAGTACATGTCAATCTGGGAAACACCAGATAAAATAAATTTAATCTCAAATTTACGGCCAATTTCTTCAATTAAATTATCACAAAGATCAGTATCCCTTATAAATTGCAGCGCCTCTATTTCGAAAAGCAGACAGCCTTTGGGCAAATTTTCTTCTATTAGGAGATTACGTAACCACGAGATAAACTCTGGATCAGCAATCGTGCTTAAGGTTATTTTTACAGTTAACTTGATATTAATTTGCTCGTCATTATTACTAGTGAAACCTGCCAATTGGTTAGTACTGTTCTTCAACACCCATTTGTCGACAATGCGCTTTGCAAAAGTGTTGTCCAGTATTTGAAATAATTTTTGCTGTGGAATTTTATTGCCTCTTATATCAACAAACTCAACCCTTACATCATAGATATCTTTAACATTGGCTTTATCATCGGATAAAATATATATCCAAGGTTGATAATTTGCCGAAATTCTTCCATCTGCAACTGCTCTTTCAATATCAAAATCCTGTATCTGCTTAACATCGTGTAGTTTGCCATT
>CAYRXP010000213.1:0-3163 GCA_964428145.1 uncultured Enterobacteriaceae bacterium | reverse complement strand
CGGTATGTTCCATGCCAAACAAAACAAGTAATCGCGGTATGCGTCAGATCGTACTTGACACAGAAACAACAGGTTTAGAACCGAAGCAGGGGCATCGGATCATAGAGATTGGCTGTGTCGAATTGTATCATCGACGCAAAACTAACAATCAATATCAACAATATCTGAATCCCGAGCGCGAAATTGAAGATGGTGCTTATGATGTGCACGGAATCAGTAATGAGTTCCTTGCAGACAAACCGGTTTTTGCCGATGCAGCACAAGAATTTATTAATTTCATCAGGGACAGTGAACTCATCATTCACAATGCGCCTTTTGATGTGGGCTTTATTAATGCCGAGCTAAAAAAACTGGGGCCACAATGGGGAAAAATTGAAGATTATTGCACAATCGTCGATACATTAGTCATGGCGAGGGAAATGCATCCGGGGCAAAAAAACAGTCTCGATGCACTTTGTAAAAGATATGAAATAGATAATTCGCAACGCGACCTTCATGGTGCTTTACGAGATGCGCAAATCCTTCTGGATGTGTATCTGGTGATGACAGGGGGGCAAGTGGATCTACTGCTGCATGATGAACAGACAGAAAATGGTCGGGATATGGGAGAAGTTAGAAAGCTTGATCCGAACAGGCCTCGTTTATGTGTGATTGAGCCGACCAGTGAAGAAATAGAAGCCCATGTCAGCAAACTTGAAACTGTGGACAGGGAAAGTAATGGAAATTGTCTTTGGAAAAAAATGGAGGAATTATCTTAAGTTCCCAGATTCTGAAGAATCTTGGGGTCTGAAACATGCGGAATGATAGTCTTCCTTTTAAGCATTCCACATTTTAACAATCATTTGATATCAATCAGCTCTCACAGTCAATTTTCGGAAGCTTCATCAATCAGTGTTTGTAATTCGCCTTTTTGGAACAAATCCATGACGATATCACAGCCACCGATAAGTTCTCCTTTAATAAAAACTTGAGGAAAGGTAGGCCAGTTAGAAAATTGTGGCAGGCCAGAACGTACTTCTGGTTCGGTAAGTATGTCAACATACGCGAATTCTGCATTACATGCTTTTAATGCTTCTGTCGTGCGCATGGAGAATCCACACTGCGGTGCCTCAGGCGAACCCTTCATGAAAATAACGATATCGTTTTCTTCGACAACGGATTTGATTCTTTCTTGTACATCCATCTTTACAGCCTCTTTCAAAATAAGAATTATTACCAGATATTATACATGGTAAATGCTGGGACTTTGTTAAATTGTCCAGATTTTACTCATTACCTGGATTTCCCTATGTTGGATATCCCCAGGCACCACCCCCAGCGGTGCAAATAGTAAGCCTGTCGCCTTTTTGCAAGGTGTTGGTAGATTTTGCGGGTATTACAATGTCATTAATAAGGTTCATGCCTGCTTGGCCCTGACCTCCACCAGAAAGTCCCCAGGGGGAATGATTACGACGCTCAGTTAACAGGGTGACAGAGGTTGTTTGCAAAAACTCGTACTCACGAATCAGGCCATTACCACCATTATGTTTTCCTTTGCCGCCTGAATTTTGTCGGATCGCGTAACGAGTGATTCTTATCGGGTAATATTTTTCTAGAACTTCTATCGGGGTATTGAGTGTATTCGTCATGTGGGTATGCACGGCACTTAAACCCGCACTATTCGCGCCAGCGCCCATCCCACCGGCCAATGTTTCATAGTAATCCCACTGCAGGGTAGTGGTATTAGCATCCATAGCATGATGACCCATGGCTATATTATTCATGCTGCCATGACTTGCTGCAGGGATCTTCTCAGGAAGTGCTTTGGCGAGTGCACCAAGTACAACATCGACTAATCGGGTGCTGGTCTCAACATTTCCGGCTGCTACCGCAGCAGGATAGTTGGCATTAATAAAACATCCTTTCGGTGCCTTAAGTTTGATCGATCTGAAACTGCCAGCGCAAGCGGGAATTTGAGGTGGCATTAAACAATAAAAGCAATAATAAACTGCAGCTGCGGCTACGGAGAGTGGACAGTTGATGTTGCCTTTGACCTGTGAGGCCGTGCCAGTAAAGTCTGCGTGAATATTTCCATCATTGACATCTAAGGTAACTTTTATCAAGATATCTTGATTTCCCTGACCATCATCATCCATGACATCGGTAAAGGTATATTGGCCATCGGGTATCTCTTTCAGGCTGGAACGGGCCAGTGTTTCTGCATAATAATTCAGGCCTTCCAGTGCAATATGGAATTGTTTTATTCCCATGTTATCGATGAGTTCAAGCAGTCTATGTTTTCCACAAAAATTGGCACTCATTTGTGATTTAAAATCCGCAGCTGCATTTTCTGGCTGATTTATGTTTTCAAGAATTGCATCGAAGGCATCGTGAATGATTTCATTGTTTTGCAAGAACAAGGTTGGCGGAATAATCAGCCCTTCTTCTTGTAAAGTATTTGCCAGCGGCATGGAGCCTGGGGTGCTGGCACCAATATCTGCATGATGTGCCCGATTGGCAACGAAAGCGCAGAGTGTTTTGTCAAAAAATATCGGTGCGATGAGTGTGATATCGGGAATGTGTGTACCCCCAAGATAGGGATCATTTATGATCAGCATATCGCCATCTTGCCATTCAACTTTTTGGACAATATCAGCCATCGCATAGGCCATACTGCCCAAATGTACGGGAATATGTGCTGCCTGAGCACATAATTGACCATGGATATCAAAGATTGCGCAGGAAAAATCCAGTCTGTCCTTGATGTTAGGTGAAAAGGCCGTGCGTTGTAATACGGCCCCCATTTCATCACAGACAGCCTGACATCGGCGATTAAACAGCGTTAACTCAATGGCATCCATAGGGTGAGATTATACCCAAGCTACCTTGAAATGAAGGATCTCCTGCTCTGGCAGTGGCAAGATGTGAAATGTGAAGGGTGAAATGCCTTGAAGGATCCTCTTTATACACTTCACTTTTCACGTTTCACGTATTTCCCGTTCATTAAAAGCCACTTTAACCAAATAAAGGCTTATACGAAGCTCAGGTCATAATAGGGTTATTTTGCTGAATAAGGGTGAAAGCGCCCGCTTCTCCAAGTATAATTCGCGTCTTATTGGGCATCAGATTAAATTCGTTGGCCACAAGATTTTCGATATACACAGTTCTATATACATGGGGAAAT
>CAYRXP010000212.1:0-3228 GCA_964428145.1 uncultured Enterobacteriaceae bacterium | reverse complement strand
ACTTTTTGAGGAGTCTAGTAAGTGTCAAAAGATACGCCAGCTTCCATTAAAGCAGGTCAAGACATTGATTCTTTATCGGCAAGCTATGCCAAAGAGGTCGTCGATCTCCTTACAGAACAGCTAGGGGCCGTCATTACACAACGCCAGCCTGAGATTCTGCCCTTGTTCCAGGGTGAAAAATCGATACCAAAAAATAATTCTTCTATGCTGTTGGGTATATTACAGGCTTGGAGTATCTGGTTTCAATTACTCAACGTAGCGGAAGAAAATACCGCTATGCGACGCCGACGTCTGCTTGAAAAAAACAATGGTCTGGATAATGTACCGGGCACATTCGCCAATGTTTTTTCTCAGGCAAAAGAGGCTGGAGCGTCGGCAGATGATATTCAACATTTATTAGACAGCGCTCAAATAAGACCCACCATTACTGCACACCCGACTGAAGCCAAACGGGTAACGGTGCTGGAGATCCATCGTCGTATTTATGTTTTACTCTATCGCTTGGAGGGCACGCGTTGGACCCTCAGAGAAAGGCAAAAATTTATTGATGCGCTGCGTAACGAGATTGATCTACTTTGGTTAACGGGCGAGTTAAGGCTGGAAAAACCCTCGGTTGCCCTGGAGGTTGCATGGGGATTACATTTTTTTGAACAGACTTTATTTGATCGTATCTCAGAAACTCTGGAGCGTTTACAACTTTCTTTAACACACACATTCCCAGATCAATCATTCTCGATTCCGCCTTTCTTCCAGTTCGGTTCATGGATCGGTGGCGATCGAGATGGTAATCCGTTTGTGACCAATGAGATCACCCGCCAGACTTTATACAGTAATCGATCAATGGTGTTAGCCCATTACCAGAAGCGACTCGAACAATTACTGGAAAAGCTCAGTATCAGCAGAAATGCGGTTTCCTTGCCAGAGTCTTTTGAACAGTCATTAAATGTGATGCTTGATTCGATCGGCACAGGCGAAGACGTGACAGCCAGAAATCCAGGCGAAGTGTTCAGGCAGTTCGTCTTCGGTATGCTATTAAGAATAAAAGGCACAATAGCCGATCAGAAAGAAAAGGTTTGTTATCGAACTGCGGATGAATTCATACGCGATATTGTTGCATTAGAAAATGGTTTGATTGATTCAGCCTGTGCAAACATTGCAGAAACATTGGTCACGCCAATCAGACAGCAGGCCGAGGCCTATCGATTTAGAACCGTCCGCCTGGATCTGCGGGAAAACTCAACAACTGTGAACCATGCACTGATCGCGATCTGGCAGGTATTGAATGATACAAAAGAACAGCCTGATCTGGAAAGTGAAGCATGGAAGGACTGGTTAGTCGCCGAACTCGCAAGACCATTGGAAACACACCCTGAATTTGAAACATTAAATGAATCTGCCGCATCGACCTTTGGTCTGTTTAAACTGGCTGCCGAGATGATGGATACGCTGGATCGCGAGGTATTCGGACATTTTATCTTATCCATGACGCAATCGGTGGCAGATATTCTAGGTGTTTATTGTCTGGCAAAATATGCCGGTTTGTTTATTGATCAAGAAGGCACAGAGTGTTGTCGCTTACCCATCGCGCCATTGTTTGAAACCATTGTTGATCTGCAACGCGCACCGGAGATGATGACAGAATTATTAAACACGCCGGTAATTCGACGCTCGATAAAAGAACAGGGCGGTGTACAGGAAGTCATGATCGGATATTCCGATTCAAATAAAGATGGCGGTTTCTTTACGGCCAACTGGGAACTCACCAAGGCCCAGGCAAGCCTGACTCAGATCGGTGAAGAAAGCGGTATTCCCATCGCATTCTTTCATGGTCGCGGCGGTTCAGTCAGCCGCGGTGGCGCACCGACAGGATTTGCGATTGCGGCACAACCGGCAGGTTCGATACATGGGCAAATGCGCATTACAGAACAAGGCGAAGTCGTGTCATCAAAATACGCAAACGAAGGTACCGCCCAATATCAGATGGAACTGCTTGCCGCGAGTGTGTTTGAACATACTTTGAAATCAGGAAATGAAGATGAATTAAAACCGAACCCGGATTTCAATGAAGCCATGGAGGCGCTTTCGAGTCTTGCTTATGCGCATTACCGACAACTGGCAGAAACTGAAGGTTTGATTGATTACTATAGTGCCGCAAGTCCGGTCGAAGAACTTGCCAAAATGAATATCGGCTCTCGGCCAGCCAAACGATTTGGCGCGAATAGTCTCAGTGATCTACGCGCCATACCTTGGGTCTTTGCCTGGACACAAAACCGGCACCTGGTACCCAGCTGGTATGGCATAGGCACAGCACTGGAAAGTTTTATCAAAGTACGTGGTGAAGAAGGGCAAGCACTCATTAATAAAATGTTCAATGAATCACGCATTTTTAAATTAATCATTGATGAAGTTGAAAAATCCCTGTCACTGGTTGATTTCAAGGTTGCCGAGGCCTATGCAGATCTTGTCGAAGATGAAACCATCAGAAATACAATCTTCAGCATGGTTAAAGAAGAATATGATCTAACGCATAAATGGGTGTTACAAATTACCGGCGAAGAAAAACTCTGTACCCGCTTCAGAAAATTCAGTCGTAAATTAAATCGACGCAGTGACGCCCTGATGAAAGCCGGCATGGAACAGGTGGAGCTGGTGAAGAACTTCAGACAAGATGGAGATGAAGAGCAGTTGGTGGGGTTGTTGTTGTCGATTAATTGTGTTTCAGCCGGGTTAGGCTGGACAGGCTAACCTAACAGGTTATTTTTCCCCAATACTTTGTTAAAGCACTGGCTCAAGTGCTCATTTACCTACTGTAAACTCCGCGCTTTCGCTCAGTACTTCGCCGCGTCTTGGGAAAAAATCTCTCTGCTAGGTGTAATTTGAATTATTCGAGGCGAATGTTATAAACGTCTGCTTTCCAGCGAAAGCGGACGTTCAGAATAAAATGAAATTAATGAGGAATTGAGTCACTTGCTTATTAGATATATTCCACCCTATTTCCGCCTTTCTCTTTTGCTATATCCAATACTTTATCCGCTTTTAGTATAATTTTATAAATATCTATTTCCTTAACTAAGATTGGTTTACAAGATGTAAGGCCGATGCTGACAGATATCCGTATTATTTCGTTATTTTCTCCAAATTCAAATTTCTCGTTTTCTACAAGTGAATGCAATCTTTTAGTAACAATCAAAGCTGATTCGATTTCCGTCTCTGGAAAGAAACATATAA
>CAYRXP010000211.1:0-3231 GCA_964428145.1 uncultured Enterobacteriaceae bacterium | reverse complement strand
ACCCTGAGCGTAGTCAACTCCGATGCTTTTCAGTTTTTCTATAATCTCGTTATTTTCAACAAACTCGGCGATGGTTTTTTTACCCATGGTTTGAGCAACATCGTTAATCGCTTTCACCATGGCAAAATCAGTCGTGTTGTTTGTTATGTCCTTTACAAACACCCCGTCAATCTTGAGGAAATCGACATTCAGGTTTTTTAAATAGGAAAATGACGATAAACCACTGCCAAAATCATCCAATGCAAATTGGCAGCCACGGTCTTTCAATGTGTCAATAAAATGGGTGGCATTATTAAGATTGCCAATCGCTGCCGTCTCGGTAATTTCAAAGTAGATTTTGCTTGCGGGGATCTGCTTGTGATTTAATTCTTCGATAACAAACTGCAGCAAGTTTTCATCACTCAGAGAGTGACCGGACAGATTAATGCCCCAGTTAATTTCCTGTTCAAGTAATTCGGAGTAAGCCTCAAGCCATGACAAAAAGGTCTGTATAACCCAATGGTCTATTTTACTCGATAGATTGTATTTCTCGGCTGCAGGAAGAAAAAAATTCGGCAGCACCAGATCGCCTTTGTCGTCTTTCATGCGAATAAGCAGTTCATAGTGTGAATCGTGTAACGCTTCATTCAATGCAACTATCGGTTGGTAGTACAGATAAAATCGGTCCTCTTCCAGCGCTCGATTAATCCGCTCAACCCATAACATCTCCTCACGTCTTTTCCCAAATGATTCATCTGTAACGGTATAGTTGTGTATTCGATCTCGTCCGGCTTCTTTCGCTGCAAAACAGGCTGAATCTGCGATGCTCAGAATACTGGCCGCATCGCCTGTATTTTTGTCGATAGGAACCACACCCATGCTGGCCGTGATAGCGAGATTGTTTCCATTCCAGATCAGGCGGAATTCACGTACTGCATCCTGTAAAATGCTTAACACCCGATTTGCCTGATTTAGCGTGCAATGTTGCAACAATATGCCGAATTCATCACCCCCGAGATAGGCCAGAATGTCCCTATGGCTTAACCTGTCTTTGAAAATTCCACTCAGTTGCCGCAGTATTTCATCTCCGGCCGTACGCCCATAAGAATCATTAATGACCTTGAACTGATCGAGGCCCAGGTAACAGACGACGTGTTGCCCGGTGTCGGACATCGAGCCTTCCAATATATATTGCAGTCGTCTTTCAAACTCATTGCGATTAATAAGTCCTGTCAACTTATCATGACTTTGCTTGTAGTTGATTTCATCTTTCAGTTGCAGTTGTTCTGTGATATCAGTCCACGAACCAACAATCTCGACGGACCTTTCACCTACATACACGACCCGGTGCATATCACGCACCCATCGATACGATCCATCCTTATGCAAAAACTGATATTCGATGACACCTCCGCCGTCTCCAAAATTGCGTAACGCTTGCCGAATAATTTTTTCTTTATCTTCTGAACGGATATGGTTAAACCAAAACTCAGGATTATTGACCATTTCTTCAGGCAAATATCCCAAAACTTCTGTTATGTTATTACTTACGAAACTACAATGGTGTTTTGGATCAACACTTGAGGCATAGGTTATTGCAGGACTGGAAGTTAGAAGATACTCAAAACGCTGTCGCTCTTTATTCAGTGTCTCATTCATATCATCAAGCGCATCAGTCCGTTGCGTGACTAGCTGTTCAAGGTTTTCCTTTATTTCCAGGTAAGCTTGCTCATTCCTCCTTAAAGAGATTTGTGTATCAATGCGTGCTTTGAGGGTTTTAAAGTCGATGGGTTTAACGACATAATCGTTTGCCCCAAGCTGCAAGGTATCCACAGCTGCTTTACTCTCCTGTTCAGCGGTAAGCATAATGATCGGGAGCTCGGACAGAGAATAATTTTGGCGCACCGTTTCCAGCACATCACGGCCACTCACCTCCGGCATGTTGAGGTCCAATAAGACTACATCAAACGATTTTGTCTCAAGGAGTTCCAGTGCCTGTCCGCCGCCCTTTGCTGTTGACACGGTATATTCGCCCAAACGCAGCATCCACCGGGATAACAAATCGAGGTTGACCTCATTGTCATCAACGATAAGCAGCGATGCTTTTATGACGTCACGTGGCCTATTCATTGTTTAGTTTCACCAGCCTTGAGCAATGTTTCTATTTTTACCAACAAACGAGGAAAATCGATCGGTTTCACATCATAATCATCACAGCCGGCTTCGAAGGCACCTTCACGATCAGTCTTCAGCGCATGTGCCGTTAACACAATGACGGGGATATGCTGCGTTGTATTGTCTGCTTTTAAACGACGAGTGGCTTCCCAACCATCCAGTTCCGGTAGACTCAGATCCATCAGAATCAATTCCGGCTGCTCTGAAGACGCCATCTCAAGTGCCTGTTTACCATCGATGGCAATACTGATCTGGTGTCCCTTACGTTCGAGACGCCGGCTTAACATGTCCCGGTTCATGTCGTTATCTTCAACGATAAGAATTTTACCCATTCCCATATTCTCCTTATTTACTATTCTGATTTAGTTTTTTTCTCTGTTATAATTTTTTGTCTAAGAACATTCTGGATATTCTTGATGACACCCTGTAATCCCTGATCACCTTTAGCTACGATTGTTTCAACGCGACTGTTCAATCGTAACCGGTCTTCACTGCTCAGGTCCTTGGCAGTGAGTACGACGACAGGGATTTTCATCAAGTTAACGTCCTTCTGAACCGTTTCTACGAATTCAAAGCCATCCATCTCCGGCATCATCAGGTCCAGCAGGATGACGTCTGCGATCTTTCCCTGGAGCAGTTCCAATGCCGCCCGTCCATGTTCCGCCTCAAATACCTGACAGCCCATACTTTGCAACTCCCGGCATATTAATTGCCGTTGTAGCGGATCGTCATCCACCACCAGGACGCGACAGTCGCCACTAGGACACAGCTTGTTCAGTACCCTACGCAGACGTTTTGGATCAATAGGTTTGGTGAGATAATCCGAGGCTCCCAGGGAAAAGCCACGTTGTTCATCGTCTACGACGGTACACATCACGACCGGGATCTCCGCCAGTTCAGGGTCATTCTCCATCACCCCCATCACTTCCCAGCCGTCCATCTCCGGCATCAGCACGTCCAGGGTGATGGCCACCGGATTGAGTTGCTTCGCGAGTTCAAGCCCTTCCTGGCCGTTCACAGCCAGTGCCACCTGAAAGCCGGCCTTGCGCAAGTGCCGGGTCATCAATTCACGGGCAT
>CAYRXP010000210.1:0-3232 GCA_964428145.1 uncultured Enterobacteriaceae bacterium | reverse complement strand
TATCTGGATGGAAAAATGGATTACGGTCAAATGGTTGAAAAAGGAATTATTGCAACGCGACAATTGGCAAAGCGACAAATGACCTGGCTAAGAAAAGAAGAAAATGCCATTTTCTTTGATTGTGGGGAATCCGAACTCGTTGACAAGATACAAAGGATTTTGGGGCGAAAAGAGCATTTATTGTCCCAAATGTAATATACTGATCGGATAACTAATGGGGCCCGTGCGTGTTTAGGGGTTCCAATAAAAAATAATAAAAGAGCCGATGTCAGGCTCATAATAATTATAATTTGATAACAAGGAGAATTGTTATGAGTAAGGGGCATACCCTGCAAGATCCGTTTCTTAACGTTTTACGCAAAGAGCGGATACCTGTGTCAGTATTTCTTGTTAACGGGATTAAACTCACAGGACAGGTGGAATCATTCGATCAATTTGTTGTGCTTTTAAAAAATTCTGTCGGTCAACTCGTCTATAAACATGCAATATCAACCATTGTTCCTGCACGTAACGTCAAGCTGCCCAGGGCGGACGATGACCATGATAAGCTGCCTAGGGCAGATGATGACCATGACAACGGCCTTGATCATGGAGAGGCGTAAGGCCGCGCTACTTGGATTATCTTTTTGAGTGACGAGGCAGTCATCAGCGAGCTTGCTGTTCTCGTTAATATAGAGTTTCAAAAGACTGAATTCAATGAAGGACTTGATGAATTTGTTGAGTTAGTGACCTCCGCTGGACTCCACCCTGCAAGTACCGTGACATGTTCCAGAAATGTGCCCGATCCCGGTTTTTTCATCGGCTGTGGAAAGGTCGAGGAAATCAAACAAATAGTGATGGTCAGTCAGGCCGATGTCGTAATATTTAATCATACACTCAGTCCTAGACAGGAGCGCAATCTGGAGAAAGCTTGCCAATGTAGAGTGGTTGATCGTGTTGGGTTGATCCTTGATATTTTCGCCCAGCGGGCAAGAAGTTTTGAAGGAAAATTGCAGGTCGAATTGGCGCAATTGCAACATTTGTCGACCCGTCTGATCCGGGGTTGGACACATTTAGAGCGCCAGAAAGGGGGAATTGGATTAAGGGGCCCCGGCGAAACACAGTTGGAGACAGACCGTCGCTTGATAGGCAAACGAATCAAGACGATAAACACTCGCCTGGAGAAGGTCAGGCGCCAGCGCCAGCAAGGGAGAAAAAGACGAACCCGATCTGCCATCCCGGTGGTGTCTCTTGTGGGCTATACCAACGCGGGGAAATCTACATTATTCAATCGACTGACGGGATCGGATGTCTACGTTGCGAACAAGCTGTTTGCAACACTCGACCCAACATTTCGACGTATTGAACTGGCACCTGCAACCCCGGTGATTTTAACCGACACCGTCGGCTTTATCAGACATCTCCCTCATGATCTCGTGGACGCATTTCATGCCACATTGGAAGAAATCATAGCAGCAGATCTACTTTTACACATTGTAGATGTTACCAGTGATCAACGTCATAGTCAGATTGAGCAGGTCAATCAGGTCATCAACGAAATCGGGGCCGGGGGTGTTCCGCAGATTGAGGTTTACAATAAGATTGATCTGAATGAAGAAATGAGCGCAAGAATTGAAATGAATGAGAACAATTCTCTGGACAGAGTATGGTTATCAGCCAGTACTGGCGAAGGCATTGATGGTCTATTAATGGCGATTACCCAGTTTATTCGTTCCAGAGTCCAGCATCATCGACTTAGTTTGCCAGCATCTGCAGGAAAATTACGAGCACACTTATTTGGTATGGGCGTTGTGCGCAATGAACGATGCGATGAAAAAGGGGGTTGGGTAATGGAAGTCGATATTGAATCGCAAAGATTAGACCAGCTGTTTCGGCAATCGGGGCTTGAACTGGGCCAGGAAATAAGCGTGGAATCAGGTCTGGAAGATATACTGCGACAGTGAGACAATACACGACCTTGAGAATTGGTGTAATGCCTGAAGATTGGAGAAAAATATAGTATGGGTTGGAATGAACCGCCTGGCGGAAATAATGGTAAGGACCCCTGGGGTAGTAAAGGGGGCAGGAAAAATAGTGGAGATGGTCCACCGGATCTGGATGAGATTGTACGCAAGATGCAGCAAAGTCTGGGGGGGATATTTGGAAGAACATCATCCAATGGATCGGCAAATGGGGGCGGTTCCTCATTACCAGTGGCCTTTATTTTAATCGCAATCATTGCCTGGTTAACTTTCGATTCATTCTATGCAATAGACGAACAGTAGCGTGGGGTTGTTTTGCGTTTCGGTGAACATGTAGCCGATCTGCCACCTGGGCTTAGTTTGCGTTTCCCACGTCCAATTGAAAAAGTGATTAAAGTGAATGTTGGACAAGTGCGTTCAATTAGCCATCAAGCGTCTATGTTGACGCAAGATGAGAATATTGTTGATGTTGAAGTCGCGGTGCAATGGAAGATCAGGGATCCAGTTGATTATCTGTTCAATCTTTTAGCACCCGCTGCAACCTTGCGGCAAGCGACTGAAAGTGCTGTGCGTGAGGTGGTTGGTAAGAGTGAACTGGATTTTGTTCTGACAGAAGGCAGAAGTGAAATCGCCCAGAGGCAGGAAGCTTTAATCCAGGAAATCATGGATATCTACAAATCCGGTGTTGTGATTGCCAAGGTTGAAATGCAAACGGCAAAGCCCCCTGAAGAAGTAAAGGCTGCATTTGATGATGCCATCAAGGCAAGAGAGGATGAACAGAAATTGGTCAACCATGCACAGGCATATAGAAACGATATTATTCCAAAGGCGAGAGGTGGAGCTGCACGCTTGCGTGAAGAAGCGAATGCCTATAAGGCAAAAGTCATCGCCAGGGCCGAAGGTGAGGCCAGTCGATTTGAGCAATTACTTGCAGAGTATCAACTCGCACCGGAAGTGACGCGTCAGCGTCTTTACATTGACGCAATGGAATCCGTTTTATCGAATTCCAGCAAAGTACTGATTGATTCTGAGAACAGTAATAGTTTGATGTACTTGCCAATTGATAAATTAATGGAGAGGCGCGGAGAATTGTCTGCTGGGACATTGTCAGTTCCTGGACAGTTTAAATCAGATACAGGGTCAATGATTCCGGGATCTGTGTCTGGCCAGCCTGGAAGCAGAAATAGAGGAGTACGTTAATGATGGGTCCAAAGATTATTATTTCAGTTATTTTACTGGCACTGATTGCATCTGTTTCTCTGTTTAAGGTT
>CAYRXP010000209.1:0-3243 GCA_964428145.1 uncultured Enterobacteriaceae bacterium | reverse complement strand
AAAACAACAGAGATACCGCGCAAGGCAAAAATATAGGCAGCAATCACACCAGCGGGACCGGCACCAATAATACAGACTTGGGTTTTGTCAGGAATATCTGAATCAGACATCATTCTTTCCCTAGTTAGATTTAGATGGGAATTATAATACGACTTAGATCCTTTCTCCTGGGCACGCAAGAGAAAGGTAGTTACCATAAGGAAAACCCAGCACTCAAAACAGTATATTAAGTAAGTATTTACTCACTTTTAAACCGTTACGAATTAAGAAATCTGTCCCCTTTTATAGTCCCATTTTATAGTCCCATTTTATAGTCCCATTTTATAAACACATATCAATATCTTCTCCATTTTTTCGGCCAGCCGCTCCTTAATATCCATATCACTGCGGCATTCGTACTTCGTGTACATTACTTTCCTATCTGCCCTTGACAAAACTAGTTGTATATACAATAATATGGATTATGGTGAAAAAAACTGATGATGACCTCCTCTCGACTATGGCGGCTGACTGCCTTGGTTTCCGTGTACGGCGCTTAAACCGTGTCGTGTCTGCTTATTATGATGATGCCCTACGGCCCTTCAAGGCCAAGCTGAGCCAGATGAATCTACTGATCATCGTTAGCCGTCGTAAAAACATCACCCCGTCCGAGCTCAGTAAAATCGCCCAGATAGATACCTCCACACTTAGTCGAAATCTCGAACGCATAATTGCCCGCAACTGGATCCAATCTACCCCGTCTGCGGATGGTCGGTCTTATCACTTATCCGTCACGACTAGCGGAAAGAAGATGTTGAAGAATATTTACCCTTCCTGGAAAAAGGCGCAGAAAAAGACAGAGAAATTATTGGGTAATGAACTGGTAAAAGATATTAAACAGCTAGATCAGAAATTATTAAACACAGCATGACAAACCGTTAAAAAATTTAACTAATTACTTGTATATACAATTATATTGAGACTGATATGAATACAGCCATACATCCCACGATTGAAAAATTTAACATTAATAACATTAAACCTATTTCCTTTGGCGAGACAGAGAATCTGGATGTAAATTGGTTAAGAGAGGTTTGTCTTGCAGCTGGTGCCGATGATGTTGGCTTTGTCTCTGTCTCTCACCCGGATCTGGCACCGGATCTTGCGGAGATAGAAAAATACACGCCGTGGGCAAAAAGCCTCATTGGGTTTGTTTGTAAAATGAATCGCGAACCAATCCGTACCCCGGCACGATCGATTGCTAATCTTGAATTTCACCATACCGGTGATCATGTCAATGAGGTGGCACGAGAGATCGTCAGCGCACTGGAAGCAAAAGGTGTCCGCGCCATCAATCCTTCCATGGGTTTTCCGATGGAGATGGATGAGTTCCCGGGTAAGTTATGGGTGATATCGCACAAGCTGGTGGCTCAGGCCGCAGGACTTGGCAAGATTGGCATACACCGTAATGTGATCCATCCGAGGTTTGGTAATTTTATTTTACTCGGTACTGTAATCACGGATGTTGAGATCACCGAATATTCAAAAGAGATTGATTACAACCCATGTCTTGAATGCAAACTCTGTGTCTCGGCCTGCCCCGTTGGTGCCATTAAATCGGATGGTGGATTTGATTTCTCTGCTTGTTATACACACAACTACAAGGAATTTATGGGTGGCTTCACCAATTGGGCAGAAGATATTGCCGACAGTAAGAATGCCCGGCAATACCGTGACAAGGTCAATGACTCGGAATCCGCTTCGGTCTGGCAAAGCCTGAGCTTTGGTGCCAACTATAAAGCTGCATATTGTCTTTCAGTTTGTCCGGCCGGTGAAGATGTGATCGGTCCCTTCCTTGCCAAACGTTCGGATTTCGTAAAGCAGGTCGTTAAACCTTTACAAGCAAAGGAAGAACCGATTTATGTCGTCCCGAATTCAGATGCCCAGGCCCATGTTAAAAAACGCTTTCCACACAAAACCATTCACTTTGCCAGGAATAGCCTACGACCAAACAATCTTGATGGATTTCTGCATGGTCTTGGTTTGTTATTTCAACGTGGTCAGGCCAAAGGAATGGATGTTGTCTACCATTTTCACTTTAGTGGTGAAGAAGATCGGCAAGTGACCATCACAATTAAGAATCAAACACTGGCCGTTGAAGAAGGACATCAAGGCAAGGCAGATCTTGTTGTTCATGCCGATACTCGTAGCTGGATTAATTTCATACGCAAAGAAACACATATTCTTTCAGCTTTAGTCCGCAGGAAGATCCGCATCAAGGGCAACCCGAAATTATTACTGGCATTCGGTAAATGTTTTTTGGCGTAACAATTATCTGTGCAATGAATCATGTCGTTAATTAACCATTGTAAGGAGGAAGAATCATGATGAACACTGTACTTTTCATCGTAGCGATTTCGGTTGCGCCAGTTATTGTTTCCTATCTTGTGGAAGCCTTGCGCACAGTACCGAAGGAACCCAAGCAGCTTTCGTGGGCACCCAATATCCCTATTCAACATCTCGAAATTGATGGCGTCAACCTTCGATTTATTAAAACCGGGACAGGTGAACCGCTATTACTACTGCATACCCTCCGAACACAACTGGACATGTTCCAAAAGATGATCCCGTTATTATCGGAACGATTTACGGTCTATGCCATTGACTATCCTGGACACGGCTATTCGGATATCCCGAATACAGAATATACACCGCAATACCTTCTAAAAATAATTGAACAGTTTCTTGATAATCTGAATATTCAGAACGCCACAGTCGCAGGAGAATCGATCGGCGCTACTCTTGCTTTAATGCTTGTAGCAAAAAATAATTCAAGAATTAAACGGGCTGTTTCAATTAATCCTTATGACTACGGTGGAGGTTTAGGTGTTGGCAGAGGCTCATGGGTTGGAAGATTACTTTTCGGTATGAATAATATTCCATTGTTAGGTGCCACAAACTGGCGGCTGCGAGTATTTCCAGCGTTTCTGAATATTATGCGTGGAGGTGTTTATGACCCTTCTGTTTTACCTAATGCACTAATGCGTGAAATTAACAACGTGGGGAATCGTCCGCGTCATTATCTTGCTTTCATGTCACTCATCCGCAACTTTCCCAGATGGGAATTGGAAAAACAGCACTACGAAAAGATAAAGAAACCTGTCCTGATAATCTATGGCGACCATGACTGGTCAACAGAGACCGAGAGATTGGATACAAAAAATAGAATCAAGGATGCAAGGATCGAAACACTGGTGAATGGTG
>CAYRXP010000208.1:0-3257 GCA_964428145.1 uncultured Enterobacteriaceae bacterium | reverse complement strand
ACGTGACCTGGCGCAATGTCAGGAAATAATTTTAACTCTATATCGCCAAATTTTGTTTCTATAACTACATCTACAGGCACTGCATCCGCAGTCTGTTCATCTGCAGAAACAACTGAATTTATAAGTAAACATGAAAATAATATTATCGTTGCCTTTAATACAGAGCCTTTGCCACTATTCTTTTTCAACATCCTGGTTCCCTCTCACTTTTTATTTAATACATCTATTGAATTAATACTACGTCGTTATTCTCTTTCCACAGTTTATATTTTTTCATAACCAGCAAAAATAATTCACTTTCTTCAAATTTAAATAACCAGCTTGTCAGGCTTTTGTACTGACTATTGGTGAACCATTCCCAATCAACATGGGCGAATTGTCTGATAAAGGGAAAAATTGCCACATCAGCCAGAGAAATATGATTGGACACAAGTCCAATACCATTATGTTCTTTTAAATTTGTTTCCAGCAATACAACAAACTCTTCCGCCCTCTCACGATAATACAACTGAGGTTTTTCCGAGTATCTTTGAAAATATTTATATCGGTCAAGATAATGCGTAAATTGATTATCGTTTTTCTCAATCATCAGCAAGGCATCCTGCTTCTTAATATTTAACCAATTATCGGGATCCGCCTGCTGTAGTGCCCACAACATAATATCCAGACTTTCATCAATGACCTTGCCATCGATGAGTTGTAATACAGGAACCGTTGCTTTTTTGGAAATATTTATCATTTCCTTAGGTTTATTTCTTAAGACAATCTCACGCAATTCACAGGTGATGGAAGCATATTTAAGTGCCATTCTCGCACGGATGGCATAAGGGCAACGGCGGAACGAATAAAGAACTGGATGGGATTGTATCAACGCAATTTGCGCTATCCTACTTTGCCTGATTGTTGGGACACACCAATATGCTTCTGTGCTCTGCTGTCCGCCAATTCTACCTGGCGTTGTCTTTCACTTACACGCTGATATTTTTCATCAGACAGACTATCAATACAATGAGGACAGGAAATACCTTTTTCATACTTCTCAGATTGAAGCTCTTCTCTTGATAAGGGCATACGGCATGCGAAGCATTGTTCATAACTCCCCTGCTCCAGATATTTATCAACAGCCACCCGCCCATCAAAGACAAAGCATTCACCTTTCCATAGATTTTCTTCATCCTTAACTTCTTCCAGGTATTTAAGAATGCCTCCATTTAAATGGTAAACTTCTTCAAACCCCTGGTTAAGCAAGTAATTTGTCGCCTTCTCGCAGCGTATGCCTCCTGTGCAAAACATCGCAATTTTCTTGTGCTTATCGACTTCCAGCTCTCTACTTACATATTCAGGGAATTCCCGGAATGTTGTCATTCTCGGTGAAATAGCATTTTTAAATGTACCGATCCCATACTCATATTCATTGCGTGTATCGATAACAAGCACCTCAGGGTCAGAAATAAGTGCATTCCACTGTTCATAATCGATCTTTGATCCAGTTAATTGATTTGGATCAGTGCCGGGGATGCCCATCGTAACTATCTCTTTTTTGAGCCTGACTTTCATCCTGTAAAATGGTATTTCAGAAACAAACGATTCCTTATGTTCCAGATCCGAGAACCGGGGATCCTGTCGAAGAAAGCATAGAAGATTATCAATCCCATCGCGGTCACCCGCCACAGTGCCATTAATCCCCTCTTCTGCCAAAAGTAGTGTTCCTTTGAGTGACTGCTTCTCACAAACTTGAACCAGTTTTTCGCCTAATTCTCTGAAATCAGGCAAGTGTACGAACTTGTACATTGCAGCAACAACAATCTTATTGGTGTTTGACTCGTTACGTATCATTTTGCTTCACAACCAATCTTTACTGGTCTATTTATAATAGGAGCGGATCATATATAAAATTCCTTGTAGGAACCAAATGAATTTTAAGAAAACAACAAAAAAAGCCGCCAAAAAGGCGGCTTTTAAAATTACCAACAACTAGGGGAGGAGTTGGTACTACTGCGGGAAATTATTTATTTAACAGCTTTCAAGGATGTTTCTGCAATTTCCTTTGCTTCAGCAGCATATCCCTGGCTTAACTCAGCAACTGTGCGAGCATTAGCAAAAATACCTTCTGCAATCTGCTTGGCGACTTCTGCCTGGTCTGTCAGGAAAGACTGTAAGCCTTCTAAATCAGTAATAGCTGAAGCGCTTTTGATTGATTCAACACCGATTGTTGCATTGTCCTGAATCGTCTTTAGGTGTAATTCAGTCAGTGTTTCGATGTTATTAATAGCCAGAGCATTCAGTTCCTTTACTGGTGCAGCTAATTTTTCTACATATGAGTTCATGGTTAATTCTCCAATGTTTATCTAATTGATGCAGTGCAGTATACACGTTTATTTGTGCGGCGCAACATTATCATTGAATTATTTTATAATCTATACATTTCAATGAGTTACATATTTTTTCTTCTGTTTACACGACACTTATTTTGAAAATATGGTCATTAAAACGTGTTAATTAACCCAAAACTCTAGATATATAGATTCACTAAAGAATATACGGTTCGTCGACTGTCATCCCGAAGTAATAGCGGGCATGGGACATCGTATCGACCGCAGGGAATTTTCTTGATAGTCCTTACATCAAAAACGGGACTCGAAACTCGTAAAAATGATTGGGGAACATACAGTTAAAAATTTCTTCTGAAGAGAAGCTTTAAGAATGTGCCTTCCCTGGCACATGAATATCCTTCCTTGACTTTCTGTCACCATGTCAGAAATCCTCTTCCCCACCGTCCTGAGGAGAACGTTCCATTGCTTAAAAGAATATATCAATGGAAAACCAATGTCGTCCCCCACTTGGGGTGAATTTACTGATTTTTTACAACATTAGGAAAGATTCCTTCCTAGTCTGGAATCGACGAGTTGATGGTGCTTAGAGTATATCAACACAATCAGACCAAAATTATTTAATCGAATAATCAATAATTCTGTAATTTTTTTTGCCATTTGTAATGGCAATTCAATCCTTTCTTCATATCCTCCATAATATTCCCAGAAAAGCGCATCCCTATATTGCAATTTTAAATTGCAGATTAGACCGCTTGCCATGCTGTCGTGATAACAGACTGTACGTCATCTTGAATCGCTTGTGATATATCTATGGTGCCGCTATTTGAGACATTAAAAACTGCCATCGCATCAACTAATTGTTGCACCTGATTTTCTAACAATACCGCACCATCAGACAGTTCGATCTGTTCTACACGATAATCT
>CAYRXP010000207.1:0-3282 GCA_964428145.1 uncultured Enterobacteriaceae bacterium | reverse complement strand
TGCAGGGATATCTGTTTCCATCATTTCTTCAACGACCACTGGTGCAGTTTCCATGATACTGGTCGGTTCTACAACCATCTGAGTTGCCAAATAGCCAAGTGTTAAACTGTTTGCTAAAAACAAAAACGCCAGAACTGCTGTCGTCTTGGTCAGAAAATTACCCGTTCCCTGACTACCGAATACAGTTGATGAAGCACCGCTACCGAAGGCCGCACCCGCATCAGCACCCTTACCATGCTGGATGAGGATAAAACCTATCAAAGTAACCGCGATGACCACCTGTGCAACATGTAAAATTACTTGTAATGATTCCATTAATTCAACACCCTCTTGCTGCATGACAAATATTGAGAAATTCATCGATGTCCAGAGAGGCACCCCCGATCAATCCACCATCAACGTCTACCATGTTAAAAATTTCTGTTGCGTTGGCAGCTTTGACACTGCCCCCGTAAAGTATTCTGATACCATCGGCCACTGCATCATCGTTTCTGGCCAATAATAATCTCACAAATGCATGTACTTCCTGCGCGTGCTCAGGTGTCGCAGTTTCACCTGTGCCAATCGCCCACACTGGTTCATAGGCAATCACAGCATTTTTAAAAGCCTCTACCCCCGCTAGCTTTATGACAGCATTTAACTGTCTTTCAATCACTGTTTCAGTCTCTCCGGATTCCCTTTCATGTAATTGCTCACCGACACAAAGTATAGGAATCAGTGCCACATCCTGTGCACGCATAAATTTCTCTGCGACCAGATCATCAGTCTCACCATAGAGCGCTCTGCGTTCTGAATGCCCTACGATTGCATATACACATGAAAAATCTTTCAGCATGTCTGCCGAGATCTCCCCGGTAAAGGCACCGGGTTCAAGATGCGATATATTCTGTGTCCCCAACACAATATCTGACTCTTTCAGTTTTTCTGCCGCTTCTGCCAAATAGACAAAGGGCGGACAGATTGCAACTTCTGCACCACATCCCGCCTGTAATCCATTACATACACCCTTCAGCAATCGACGAATGCTGGAGAGCGAGCCATTCATTTTCCAGTTTGCGACGACGAGCGGTCTACGTTGCGTCATATTGCCTTTAAGTCCATCCCACAAAGGGCGGGAATGTTAATATATTTAGAGGTCTGAGTACACTCTGGGCAGCGATGTCGGCATCAAAAAATGGCTAAATAAGGCTTTCTACAAGACAATGTCTGCAATCGGGTGATTTAAGGCATTTTTCCCTGGCATGCCTGACGATCAAGGCATGATACTGATTAAACAAACTGACATCCGGTGCGAGCTCGGCCTCAAAAACCCGACGCAGTTGTTCATAAGGTTCATTTCCCTCGATCAAGCTGAGTTTGGCAAATAAACGCCGTGTATAGGCATCTACTACAAAGACAGGTCGTTCAAAGGCATACAGCAGAATATCATCGGCGGTTTCCGGGCCAACGCCATTTACCTTCAATAAGGATGCCCTCAGGTTAACTGTATCAATATCTTCTAATTTGGTTTCCCCACCGTTTTCTGTTACCCACACACACAGATTTTTTAACCTTCTTGCCTTGATATTAAAATAGCCGGAGGGCCTGATGAGTTGCGCTAAATCATCATCGGATGATTCCAGTATCCCATCAAGTGACAAGCAATCTGAATGCTTAAGATTTTTGATGGCCTTCTCAACATTGCTCCAGGCCGTGTTCTGCGTCAACACCGCCCCCACCATCACTTCGAAAGTTGAATCTGCGGGCCACCAATTCTGATGACCATAGGCATCGAGTAAACGTTGGTATATGGTCATTAACTGCGCTTGTTTCATATTCAAGATGCCCAGATGAGTGGGCGGGCTTATATTCGTCTGGATTTTCTTCCCCGTATTTTCTTTTCTGATGTTTTCTTTTGTCCTGCTGTTTTTGTGCTTCTACCGGTTCGGGGCGAGAACGGGACCACCTTGGGTGCAAAATTGGCCCATTCATACAATGCATCAAGATCCTTACCTTCCAGTTCATTGACCGAGCCTGGTCGTGATCGGCGGGGTAATATAATGGGGCCAAAGCGGACACGCATCAGACGACTGACCTTAACCCCCTGAGACTCCCAGAGTCGCTTCACTTCATGGTTCCGTCCTTCCATGAGGGTCACGTGATACCAGTGATTGGCACCATCACCACCAGAATCGACGATATCAGAGAAATGTGCCGGGCCATCCTCTAGCTCAACCCCCTTTTGTAATTGTTTGAGCATTGCTTCGTCCACCCGGCCAATCACACGGACAGCATATTCCCGATCTATGTTCGATGAAGGATGCATTAAACGATTAGCAAGATCCCCATCGTTTGTGAAAAGCAGTAATCCAGAAGTATTGATATCCAGCCGTCCAATACCGACCCAACGGGCACCTTTCAAACGTGGCAGCTTAGAAAATACGGTCGCCCTGCCTTTCGAATCCTTTCGCGTACAAATTTCACCCGCGGGTTTGTGATAGGTAATCACCCTCACTCTGGCATCGGTCTTTTTAGGGAATTTTACCTGTCTTTTATCAAGCTCTACTCTGTCATCTGAGGTAATTACATCGCCTAGCTTGGCGAGTTTTCCATTGACCTTGATTCTTCCTTCTTTAATCCACGATTCGATCTCACGTCTCGAGCCCAGGCCCATACGCGCCAGGACTTTTTGAATACGTTCAGGTTTTTGTTGTTCAGACATGCTCCAAAACCAGTCGTCTTTATTTAAGGATGATATTCTGGAAGTGGGTTGATTAGCCGAAAGGGACAACGTTATCTTTGTTGCTGACAACATCCTCTACTGCGTCTTCATTTGATTTGGCTATCTCTGCCATATTATCTTCTGATGGACTATCCATCTCGGTAACAGCAAGCTGCACACCCGAACCAATTTGTTGCTCACCAGTCTTTGCCTGAGCTTCTTCCTGAATTTTCTTTTCCAGTTCATCGAACAAATCAGGATTGATTTGATCAAAATCCTTGATTTCTGCCAGTGAAGGCAACTCCGAAAGTTTTTTCAGGTTGAAATAATCCAGAAACTCTTTGCTTGTGGCTAATAATTCAGGTTTACCTGGTATATCCCTCTGACCAACCACACGGATCCAGCTGCGTTCCTGTAATGTCCTTATTATATTTGAACTGACACTGACACCTCTGATTTCTTCAATTTCAGCACGGGTCACAGGTTGGCGATAGGCAATAATGGCCAGTGTTTCCAGCAAGGCTCTGGAATATCTTGGTGGTCTGTCTTCAATTAAAAGATTAATCCATTCTGAGTAATCG
>CAYRXP010000206.1:0-3304 GCA_964428145.1 uncultured Enterobacteriaceae bacterium | reverse complement strand
TCTAAGATTGAGGACATCATCCCGACATCAGTTTATATTGATGTAGATACCCCAGCTTTTCAATTAGACAACATTACTTATCCTGAATCGATAAGTCGAAAATTTAGTTTTCTAGAAACACCTCTGGAAGTCTATGAGGGAGACATCACCTTGCGTGGAATATTAAATGCAAATAAAAACGCAGAAAATACAGCTCATAGAAATGCATTAGTCCCTGTCGTCATTCAATTCCAGGCTTGTAATGATCAAATGTGTTTGGCGCCAGAAAAACTCATCCTCAGGGCTGCTCAATAAAAATTATCAGTGGAAATTCATTGGGAAGATATACGGTGAAATGATGATGATATCTGTTCAGTCTTCAATCAGATCAAAAATTCTGTGCTTACTTGTCGTGATCCTGTGCGCATGTGAACAACACCCCGAACATCAGCAATCAGTCATTTTGACTGGACTCACCATGGGGACAACCTACACAGTTAAAATATATTCTTCCGAATCATTACTGGATCGCTCGGTAGTATCAGCAGAAATTAATCGTCAACTTGATAACGTCAATAAGCAAATGTCTACCTACATAGAAACCTCTGATCTTTCGCTGTTCAATCAATCGGACACAAAAGAATGGGTGGAAATCCCGGTTGAACTTTATACTGTGATCGAAGAAGCGCTAAGGATAAATGTGCTAAGCGAAAATGCTTTTGATATATCCATAGGCCCAGTTGTCAATCTCTGGGGCTTTGGTCCAGAAGAGAAATCAGGCACAGTTCCACATAATACAGCAATCAATAAAGCCCTTGATAAAGTTGGCTCTCAATATATACATTTACGCTCAAAACCCTATTCAATCAGAAAAGATAAACCGGATTTAACAATTGATCTTTCTGCGATTGCAAAGGGTTTTGCTGTTGATATCATCGCCGATTATCTCGATAAACTAGCTATCAATAATTACATGATTGAAATTGGGGGGGAAATAAAGGCGAAAGGTTTCAATCCTGAGAACAGCTCATGGCCTGACAACAAGTCCTGGCATATAGGTATCGAGAAACCCCTGAGCGATCAACGCACCGTACAGTCTATTGTTGCCCTAGATGATACAGGCATGGCGACATCAGGTGATTACCGTAACTATTTCGAAGAAAATGGTATCCGTTATTCACATACAATTAATCCGGGAACTGGAAAACCCATTACACATAATCTTGCTTCTGTGACCGTTTTGCATCCTTCAACCATGACGGCTGATGCTATGGCCACGGCCCTACTTGTGCTTGGTCCTGAACAGGGTTTTGCATTGGCGCTAAAGGAAAATCTTGCTGCTTTATTTACTATTCGTGAGAAAAATAGTTTTACCGAAAAAATGACACCTCAATTCAGGAATGCTCTTGCCTATTCAGAATGAACGCGCTCACATTCTTATTTGCACTGGCAATAGTGGTCTGGTTCTGGCAAAACAGTTTGCGTTTCCGTGAATATGCCGTGCAAAAATGTAAGGCGGTCTGTCGAGATATGGATTTGCAACTATTGGACGAAACAGTAGCCCTGCATAAACTCACACTATCCAAGGACGGATCCCGGCAGATAAAAATACTACGCCGCTATCACTTTGAATTCAGTCTACAAGGCTATGACAGATATGAAGGATCAATCACCTTCCTGGGACAGGGTGTCGACAATATCCAACTTGACCACCCCGAAGGGCAGATAATTATGCACCATGATCAGATAAAAGTTCTGCATTAATAATTGTTATACTGGTACTCCTTTAATGTAATATTGAAGGAGTACTAGTTAGTTCAAATAATTAATAACCTTCGAGGAGGCCACTATGCCATCATTTGATGTTGTCTCAGAAGTCAATATGCATGAACTCTCAAATGCCATTGATCAGACCAATCGGGAAGTATCTACCCGTTTTGATTTTAAAGGCAGTAACTCACGTGTTGAACATAAGGATACAGAACTAACCTTGATCGCTCCTGCTGAATTCCAGATACATCAAATCTTCGACATATTTCAAAACAAATTATCAAAGAGAAAGATTGATGCCGGCTGTCTGGAAAAAGGTGATATCAAGGAATCAAATAATGAAGCAAGACAAATAATCACAGTCAGACAGGGATTGGATAAGGAACTTACAAGAAAAATTACAAAATTGATAAAGGAGTCAAAACTTAAAGTCCAAAGCACCATTCAGGCAGATCAAGTACGCGTGTCAGGAAAAAAACGCGATGATTTACAAGACGTTATGGCAATACTCAAGGACGCAAACCTGGGGCTTCCCTTGCAGTACACAAATTACCGGGATTGAGATAGCTTCATGTGCCCCGTTTATGATCTACACACGCATACAACAGCTTCTGATGGTCAACTTTCACCAGAAGAGTTAGTCATTCAAGCCAGGGCTTGTGGTATTGATGTGCTTGCGGTGACTGATCATGATACAACCTCAGGTATTGCCCAGGCTGTAGATGAGGCAGACAGGCAAAACATAAAACTGCTTCCCGGGATTGAACTCTCAGTATCATGGATGGATAAAAATTTTCATATTGTTGGCCTTGATATTGATCCCGATAACAAAGCGTTAAAAAAATCGATACAGAAAACAGGAGAATTAAGGGAAGAACGTGCGATTGAGATTGGCAAACGACTGGGGAAAAGTGGTGTCTCAAATGCCTATCATGAGGCTAGAGAGATGGCAGACGATCACACAATAACACGGAGTCACTTCGCCCGCGTCCTTATCAAGCAGGGTTTTGCTAAAGATACCAGGGAAGTCTTTAGAAAATATTTGATCCACAACAAACCCGGTTTTGTTAAAACAAAATGGATCGAAATGGATGACGGCATCAAACTAATCAAAGATTCAGGTGGGGCGGCAATACTTGCTCATCCGATGCGCTATAACATCACCGCTAGCTGGTTAAGAAGGTTTCTTGTTGCCTTTAAAGAATCCGGCGGAAACGGCATTGAAGTTGTTACCGGAAGTTCAACCTCTGATGAAATAAGAACCGTTGCTTCATGCGCCAGACGTTTTGAGCTGGCTGGATCTGCAGGTTCTGACTTTCATGGATTTGACGATAGTTGGATCAAAATGGGTCAATTAGCTGCCATGCCAGAATCAATAACGCCTGTTTGGGAAAACTGGTCTGTCTGATCTGAATGTTGAACTAAAGACTGCCCCCAAAACTTAACTAGAACCTGGCGACTCGCTACTTAATATATAAACGAGCCACCATCATTATTTTTAGAACCAAAAGGTGCCGCTATTAATTAGGATTTTTGCGTGAGTGCAAGGAAGCAC
>CAYRXP010000205.1:0-3321 GCA_964428145.1 uncultured Enterobacteriaceae bacterium | reverse complement strand
TTTAATTATTAATTACAGGAGGGTGTGAAGTGGACATCCATGAATATCAAGCAAAAGAGATCCTGTCAGGGTACGGTGTGCCCGTCGGTGCGGGTGGCTTGGCGTACAGCCCTGAGCAGGCATCATACAGATGTACTGAAATTGGTGGTGAGGTCTGGGTTGTCAAGGCACAGATCCATTCAGGTGCGCGCGGTAAGGCAGGCGGAATTAAAGTCTGTAAGACCGAAGATGAAGTATGGGCTGCCGCAGATGAATTACTGGGCAAAAAACTGATCACGCATCAGACCGGCCCACAAGGTAAGGTTTGTCACCGTCTGTACATTGAAGAAGGCTGTAACATTGATCGCGAAATCTATCTGGCATTCGTGCTAGATAGAGCCGCAGAGCGTGTCGTTGTTGTTGCTTCGGCAGAAGGTGGCATGGAGATCGAGCAGTTGGCCGTCGAAAAGCCGGAGTCCATCATCAAGATTTATGTTGAGCCTGCTGTTGGTATGCAGGCCTTTCAGGCACGCGAACTGGCCTTTGCATTGGGTCTGGAGAAATCCCAGATCAATCAGGCTGTCACGACATTTCTTGGTTGTTACCGTGCGATGCGTGATCTAGATGCAAATATGGTCGAAATCAATCCATTGGTTGTGACCAAAGAAGGCAAGATTATAGCCGTTGATGCGAAAATGGGTTTTGATGATAACGCACTTTTTCGTCATCCTAATATTTCTGAGCTTCGTGATAAGTCGCAGGAGGATCCACGTGAAATGCGTGCTGCTGATCGCGGTTTAAACTATGTCGGTCTGGATGGAAACATCGGTTGTATCATTAATGGTGCCGGTCTGGCCATGGCTTCAATGGACATGATCATGCACGCAGGCGGTGAGCCTGCTAACTTCCTCGATATCGGTGGTGGTGCCTCGGCTGAACGTACCGCCAAGGCGTTTAATCTGGTTATTTCAGACGATAAGGTTGAATGTATCCTGGTCAATATCTTTGCCGGCATTAATCGTTGTGACTGGATCGCAGATGGTGTTGTTCAGGCGGTTAAACAGATCGACCTGAAGGTCCCTCTGGTGGTTCGATTATCGGGGACCAATGTAGATGCAGGGCGAAAGATCATTAAAGATAGCGGTCTTCCCATCATTTCTGCAGATACCTTACAGGAGGCAGCAGATAAAGCTGTTGCTGCCTGGAAAGAAGCGACCGGTAAATAGGAGAGACATAAAATGTCAATATTGTTAGACGAAAATTCAAAAGTAATTGTCCAGGGTTTCACCGGTCAAATTGGTACTTTTCACGCAACTGAAATGATCGAATACGGCACCAATATAGTTGGTGGTGTAACCCCGGGCAAGGGTGGAACAAAACATCTTGAGCGCCCTGTTTTCAACACAGTGAAGGAAGCGGTGGAAGCGACTGGCGCAAATTCCAGTATCATTTTTGTACCGCCACCGTTCGCTGCAGACAGCATTATGGAAGCGGCGGATGGTGGAATCAAATTCTGTGTGGCGATCACTGATGGCATCCCTTCACAGGACATGATCCGTGTCAAACGCTATATGCGTCGTTACAGGGAAGATGACAAGATGGTGCTTACCGGTCCTAACTGTGCAGGCTCAATCAGTCCCGGGAAATGCATGATGGGTATTATGCCTGGTCATATCTATATGCCGGGACCAGTTGGTGTCGTCGGTCGATCAGGTACGCTGGGTTATGAAGCCGCAGCCCAAATGAAAGAAATTGGTATTGGTATCTCAAGTAGTATCGGTATTGGTGGCGACCCCATCAACGGTACTGGCTTTGTCGATCATCTGCAGTATTTTGAGGAAGATACTGACACCAAGGCAGTGATCATGATTGGTGAGATCGGTGGACCTCAGGAAGTAGAGGCTGCGCAATGGGCAAAAGACAATATGTCTAAGCCAGTGATTGGCTATATTGCTGGTCTAACTGCACCTAAAGGAAGACGTATGGGTCATGCAGGCGCAATTATTTCAGCAGTCGGTGAAAGTGCGGCTGAAAAGGTTGAAATTCTGCAAGAGTGCGGTGTACATATCGTACCAAATCCAGCCTCATTTGCCCCTGTTGTCAAAGAGGTAATGGCCAAAGTTGGCTAAATGTGAAAAGTGAAGGGTGAAGCGTGAGAAGTCAGAACTGATAGATTTTGTTTTCGATTCTACATTTCACGCTTCACCTTTCACCTTTCACTGTTGATAATCTGCAAAACGCGTATTATTTTATATTCATAAAAAAAACAACGTAGTTTATTGGGAGTCCGATGTGAGCAAGCCAAAAATCTTACTTACCCGTCAGTGGCCTGAAGCAGCGGAAGCAAGGGCAAAAGAGTTGTTTGATGTTCAGTTAAATGAAGATGACCATAAGATGTCAGTGGAAGAACTTCAGGATGCCATGAAAACTTATGACGCAGTTTGCCCGACGGTTTCTGATTTTCAAATTAATTCGGAAATTCTTGAGGTAGAAAACAGAAAATGCAAAGTACTGTGTAATTTTGGTGTCGGTTTCAATAATATCGATATTGATTCTGCAAAAGCAGCGGGTGTTGTTGTGACAAACACACCAGGTGTGTTGACTGATTGTACTGCCGATATAGCGATGACACTGTTGCTAATGGTTGCACGTCGTGCCGGCGAAGGTGAACGTCTAATACGTGAAAAGAAATGGGCTGGCTGGCGTCCAATGCATATGTTGTCTACCAAGGTAACGGGTAAAAAACTGGGCTTTATTGGTTTTGGCCGTGTTGCTCAAGCGGTTGCACAAAAAGCCCATTTTGGTTTTGGTATGGAGCTCAGTTTCTATGACCCCTATCCACCATTAGAGGATGTTATTAAAAAGTTCAATGCAACAAAGTTAGAGTCTATTGAAGACGTATTAAAAAATGCCGATTTTGTGACCCTGCATTGTCCGGGAGGGGGAAGCAATACTAACCTGATGAATGCTGAGCGTTTGGGGATGATGAAAAAATCAGCATTCCTGATCAATACTGCTCGCGGTGATGTCGTCGATGAACCGGCATTGGTTCAGGCCCTAAAAGATGGGGTAATTGCCGGTGCGGGTCTGGATGTTTTCGCTAAAGAGCCGTCCGTAACAGAAGATTTGTTAAGCATGGACAATGTAGTCATGTTTCCTCATCTTGGGAGTGCCACAACGGAGACGCGTGTTGCGATGGGCATGTGTTCACTGGACAATGTAAAGGCGTTTTTTGATGGGGAAGAGCCACCGAACCGGGTTGCATAGCAGCCAAGTGAAAAGATAAAAGTGAAGAGTGAAGAGTGAGAAGCAACATTTAAATCTTTTAATTATTACGTATCA
>CAYRXP010000204.1:0-3326 GCA_964428145.1 uncultured Enterobacteriaceae bacterium | reverse complement strand
TGGATGTAAATTTTGACGGAAATAACCTAGCGGACTGAGGAATTTTCCTCCCATCACCGTTACATAGTCATTCAAGAACCAGTCAATCATCATATATTCAAGTACTACTTCTGTATCACCATCTTCTTCAACTTCAATCTCTAATTCAGTTTGAAGCATTAACAGATCTCTGAACGTATAGTGAAAGATTGGATTATATGAAGCCTGAAAAAATCGATCATTATCCTGGTCGCCGTGGGTATAACCTACTGAACCATAGCCTCCCAGATGTACTGAAGAATCATGGCTTTTCCATTCCGATTGCTCACTCCTGGCAACTTCAATATCTTTCTTTACAGCCTGTACTTCTTCCTTGGTGGCTGATTGCTGTACTTGCTTTTCAAGAATCGTCTTTATTTCAGATAATTCCTTTTCCAACGACTCTATCCTGGATTTCATAACAGACATATCATCCTCGGCAACAGCGGGCATTGCCAGGAAGAATAGACAAGATGCAACCAATACAAAGTAGGAATATTTATGCTTGTTACGTATCATTGTGATATCTCCCATACTCCAACAAAAACTCTCATTAAGAAAACAGTGTGTATAAAGCTCATATGAGCATTATCGGATTTTTATGCTAATCAGCTTTGATCTAGATCAAGACCAATTACGTTATTGCTTTTTCTGTCCCAAGGGACGGCACCAAGGGACGTGGTGGCTGCTCCTTCCTGGTGTGGGAAGAAATGGAAAGTGTTGAATGGGACCAGGAATGAACTCTGGCGGCGTGTTACATACCAGGGCGTTTATCACGCCCTTGAAAATTCATGCGTAGTATAAGAGCACACAAACTTCTAATTTTCTATTGCGGTTAACTGGTTCATGATTGCCCGTTTTATTGGCCAAATATTATTAACAAGACCTAGCATTGTTTTTCTCATAATCCTTGCCGGTAACATATCATTAGTATACAAACGAACAATCCCATTAGTCGCCAGATATAATGGGTGCGTTACTCGCCGATGTTTTGATTGGTAATTTTCTAGTACCGTTGAAGAGCTATAATCAACACCCCGCACCATGGCAGACTTGATCTCTTTTGCAAGAGTATCTTGCCCTCTAAGTCCAAGGTTGAATCCATGTGCTGTTACCGGATGCATACCAACAGCAGCATCACCAATTAATGCAAAGCGTGATGATACAAACTTGTCAGCATGGACCGCGATAAGAGGATAAGGATAACGTTCACCAACAAGTTTCATTTTGCCCAGGCGATGTTTAAATTGGTATGAAATATCATCACTAAACTGGTCTTCACTCATGGTCAATATTTCATTGGATCTATATGTAGGTGCAGTGATTACTATCGATGATTGGTTTCCCGTAAGTGGTAAGACAGCCAGTGTTCTCCCGTAATTAAAACACTCATAAGCAATATCACGATGAGGTTTATCATGTTCCATTCGACACACGATCGCGATCTGGCCAAAATCGCGTATAGCAGCGGATATACCTGCTAAACGACGGGTTTCCGAAAAACGGCTATCAGCAGCAACAATTAAAGCTGCTGCAATCATTTTTCCATTGGATAAAAGGACTGAAGCTCCTTCACTATCGGTACTCACTGATGTGACCGCAATATTAGTAATCAGTCGAACATTGGATAGGGTTTCTACTTCTTCATACAGTGCCTTGCGGATCAAGTGGTTTGAAACCAGGTAACCCAACGCATCATGACAGGTTTTTCGATGGTCAAAATGTAAAAAGTACGATGATGTGCCATCCAGTACTCTCGCTTCCTTTATCGGCGATATACAATCAGAAGGAATACGAGACCAGGCACCAAGCTCTTTTAGCACTCTGACAGAAAGATGGGTAAGCGCAATGTCTCGTCCATCGAAAGCTGGATCAGAGAGAATTTTTCTAGCCAACTTCTCAATGATCACAATATTCAAATCAATATCTGCAAGAGCGCGGGCAAAGCCTAGTCCAGCCGGGCCGCCTCCAATGATTACGACATCGTATTTCATATTCTGCTCATTAAATTGTGGCATCTATATCGATCGATCAAAAGTGCAGGACAAAATCAAAATGATCTCTTAAGATGTCCTCATTGCTTTTTGGCAATTAATTCAAAATCTTCGTCATTAGGACAAAAACTTAAATCAGATGGCTCACTATCTTTAAGCGCCTGATCACATTGTTCGGTCATGGAGCAGGACTCACAACTGCGAACCTGATTTTCAATATTCGTCACGGACTCAACATGTAAATAATGCTCACGCTTGATGTTTCTTTTCGCTAGCATCTTGTCCAGACGCGAAAATTTGACTCTTTCTGCGAGCTCATCCCGGAAACGCAATTCCACTCTAAAAATATTTGTTATGGCAACCGCCATCGCAACTGCAGCTAGTAGTACTAACAGCGTCATCACTATAAAAGGGAAAATTGGTGTGTAAAGCATTGTTATTATTTATGTATTGTTAATTTAGCTAATCTTCTTTGGGTGCAGTGTGCCATATGTTGCGATGCAGGAATTTGAAGAAAATCAAGCAAGCCTGAGTCCTCACGATTCGGTAAAAATGTCGCCCCACATGATTGTGAAACATGAGGGATAGAAATTCATGTGAGGCGACACTGAGTATTGTGCACATGACTCCATACTCACATGGGCCACGGTGCAAATTTCATCATGTATTCACCGGCGACACCTTGATCTAGATCAATAAAAATCAACACTCCAGATTTGACCAATGATTAATTCTAGAACTTAATCTGTGCAAAAGCCCAAATGATAGAAGCATCGTTAGTAACCGTTGAATTGGCACCATTTTGGGTAATGTTTATCAGGCTCTCATCGGCATCATAATCAGCATATTTTAGACTCAGCGTATAATGCTTATAGAAAGTTTTTATTAGCAATAAGTCCAGTTCTTCACCATAGTCGTAATCCAGATTATCTGAATTCATGTCGTGATAGGAAGCGATGAACTTTGCCCCGAAAAATTTAGCAACAAAAGTGATATACAAATCTTCAACACCATCCCCAGGGGTAGTCACGAACCGATCTGCCCAACCTTGATAGGCATGGTTGGTCCCCAATATAGTCACAAATCTATCTGCACCCCCCTCGCCTTCCTGAAGTTCATAACTGAATTTTACAGTGACTGCTTTAACAGGGCCTGTGAAGTTGAAGCTTCCACCTAATTCCCCCAGAAAATAATTCGCATCAATATCAGCGGGATTATCTGCGGCATCTGTCTGGTGTGCATACTCAGCCGTATAGATTGCCTTGAAATTATCTCCGACAGGATAAGCCCCATTAAAACGCGCGCCATAGGTAT
>CAYRXP010000203.1:0-3336 GCA_964428145.1 uncultured Enterobacteriaceae bacterium | reverse complement strand
ATACCTAATAACATCAATATAAAACAATATGCTAATACATGCGGCAAATCATTATCACAAATTTGGGAGTCATATCGCTATACAATAGCCATTATGCCAGAAACACATAAATCGCGTCTCAAACGCATCCTTTTTAATTATTTTCCTGCATTCTGGTCAACAGGCGCCAAAATTACCTACCTTGCCGATGACTATAAGGAAATTCATCTAAAATTACCCTTGAACTGGCGTACCCGAAACTATGTCGGCACAATTTTCGGTGGCAGTATGTTTTCTTCAACTGACGTCCTGTATTTTTTGTTAGTACTCAAAAATCTTGGCAAGGATTATACTGTCTGGGACAAGGCATCCAGTATCCGCTTTAAAAAGCCCGGCAAAGGAAACCTTTATGCCAAAGCGTTTATTACTGATGAAGAAATTGAAGCGATAAAAACCGAATTACAAAATACAGATAAGATTGATCGAGTATATCATCTAGATTTGATTGACGAGTCGGGTAACATCTGCGCTAGTGTCGAAAAAACCGTACACATTCGGCACAGAAAATAATCAGCCGTGATATTTAAACCGATGAATCCAGATAATAACCAGAACACTGAATACCCTGTCATGGATGCAGTCGTATCACCAAAAATCCATTTAAATACGCTGACGAAAAGAGAAGTCAGCAGACTTCTGAGTACCAGCCAGGGAGATTTGCACGAAATTTTTCGCAAATGCGTGCTGGCGGTACTTAATTGTGGCAGTTATATCCATGATAGCAAGGAACTGCTTAACCGTTATCCATCCTTTGATATTGAAGTCATCAAAGAAGAACGCGGCATCAAGCTTGCACTTAAAAATGCCCCGGCAATTGCTTTTGTTGGCGACAAAATGATCAGGGGTATAAGTGAGCATTTGTTTGCTGTATTACGTGACATTGTTTATGTCAGAGATGAAATCAGGGACAATCCGAAATTTGACATGGAATCTTCAGAAGGAATTACCGATGCTGTTTTCCATATTTTGAGAAATGCCCGTATCCTGAGTAAGACAAATAGTCCAAACACGGTTGTCTGCTGGGGTGGTCATTCTATTCCCCGTGAAGAATACGACTATACCAAGGAGGTTGGTTATCAAATAGGACTGCGGGATATGGATATCTGCACCGGTTGTGGTCCGGGCGCAATGAAAGGGCCAATGAAAGGCGCGACCATTGGACATGCCAAACAACGTATTTCAGATGGACAATATCTTGGTATTACAGAACCGGGCATTATCGCTGCAGAAACACCCAATCCAATCGTCAACAATCTTGTCATCATGCCGGATATTGAAAAAAGACTTGAGGCATTTGTGCGGACAGCCCACGGTATTATTATTTTCCCGGGGGGAGTAGGCACAGCAGAAGAAATTTTATATATCCTAGGAATACTGCTACACCCTGATAATGCATCAATACCCTACCCGCTTATATTAACAGGCCCTCAATGCGCTGAAAAATATTTTGAGCAAATTAATCAGTTTATTGCTGGAACTCTGGGCATTGAAGCACAACAACACTATAAAATTATTATTGGTGACCCGGCGCGTGTCGCCGACGAAATGCTGTCCGGGATAAAGCAGGTACATAAATTCCGTCACGCAAAGGATGATGCCAGCTATTTTAACTGGCTGCTCAAGATCAATCATGAGCTGCAAAGGCCGTTTGTACCTACCCATGAGAATATGCGTACCCTTAAACTGGATACACAACAAGAAGCGTATTTACTCGCAGCTAATCTTAGATGTGCTTTCTCAGGAATCGTCGCGGGCAATGTAAAGGAAGAAGGAATAAGCGCAATTGAAAAACACGGCAATTTCGAAATACAGGGTGCACAACATGTCATGGAGTTGATTGATGCCTTGTTAGCATCATTTGTCGAACAACACAGGATGAAACTACCTGGCCATGAATATATCCCCTGTTATCACATCATAAATTAAGGTCAAACTATCCTTTTTAACTTTTCTTCGTCAGAGGTATATACTCGGATTCATACATCCGAATAGAGAAAGTAAATGATGATAAAACCCGCAAGTGAGTTTATTGCTGAAGCACAGGCACAAATAGATTGTCTTGATGCCGTGTCTGCCAAAGCCTTATATGATCAATCAGAGGGTGCTTTGATAATTGATGTACGCGAATCGACCAGCGCAGAAGAATCCCAACTTACAGCGTCAATCAACGTTTCTCGTGGTTTAATCGAAATGAAAATCCCCAGTCTGTGCCCTGAGCCGGATACCTTAATTTTCACTCACTGCGCAGGCGGCGGTCGTGCATCACTCGCTGCAGCCAGGTTACAGGAAATGGGCTACACCAATGTCCACGCTATCACAGACAAATTCGAGAATATTAAGGCAGTGTTTGGATAAAGCAGGCTGTGTAAACCACCAAAGAAAGATTATTCAATAATGAATTCTATCTCGATAATTGAAACATTTTTAAAAAATGCAAATCAGTTAAAGTTTAAAAATCTTTTTTTCCTGGTGATCAGTTTGTTTATAATCGATCTTCTGGTGCCAGATTTTATTCCATTTATAGATGAAATCATTCTCGGCCTCCTGGCAATCATACTCGCCAACTGGAAAAAAGAAAGGAATCAGGATGATGAAGGAACACTCATTGAAGGAGAAATCATTGATGAGAATAAAGAATCACGTTGACTCTTTAATTTTGAATCGTGTTCTGTCAAAAATTATTTGTAAAATCTATCGTTCTGTCAATCGCGCTTATATCTGTTGCACTCACTGAAGACAGCCTTTCCGAAACGAAAGATGAAAAACAATTCCCGCATAACATAGTTATAGAACATAACAATGAGCAGCTGGATCTGTTTATGACCGGTTTGACGATCCGCCGAAAGTTTTTTCTTAAAATTTATTCCATGGCCCATTACATCGAGCAACAACCGGACGTTGCTGATTCAGATATTTCAGACGATAAAATTTACAAAAATATTTTACAACACAATGGTGCCAAGCAGATATCGATGATTTTCTTGCGGTCACTAACTGCTAAACAGATTCAAAAATCATTAAGATCAGGGATAAAATTAAATACCAGTAAAGAAGAATATCTGCAAATCCTTCCACAGGTTGAGGAATTCATGCATGCTATTTATGAAGATGTTAAGCAAAATGATGAATTTATCATTCGCTGGTTTCCAGATGGATCAGTTGTTTCGATTTTCCAGGGAGAAGAGATTAGTTCAATCAAAAATGACAGATTTGCAAGAACACTATGGTTAATCTGGTTTGGCCATCACTCCGTAGTTGACAGAAAATCCCTGATCAAGAAACTGTTAGCCAGTTCCT
>CAYRXP010000202.1:0-3337 GCA_964428145.1 uncultured Enterobacteriaceae bacterium | reverse complement strand
TGTGATATAGCTGGCACCAGCTTTGGCAAAATCAGGGATGATTCGATCAACTGGTTTGATCATTAAATGCACATCGAGCGGTGCCTCGATTCCGTAATCACGCAAAGCCTTAACAATGACCGGACCGAAAGTCAGGTTCGGTACATAGTGATTGTCCATCACATCGATATGGACAAAATCTGCGCCTGCAGCCAGTACTTTGGCCGTGTCATCACCGAGGCGGGCCATATCTGCCGATAATATTGAAGGAGCAATGATGTAATCAGTCATAATGACTCGTCGCTGTAAAATAAGTCTGTTCTAAAACAAGCTTTTGCAGGGCGCAACTCTACCTGATCGTGCCTACGATAGCCACTCAGGCCAAGGGTTCATGCCGAAAACTCGAGCCAGGAACTCGGGTCAGGAACTTAGGCCAGGAATCCATTAGACTATGATCATGATACAGTCAGCCTTCCCCATCATCATTTTTCTAATGGGTTTCATATTCACATGTCAGGTTTCAGCAAAAGATATACAGGCACAGAACAGGGAACAGCAAATTGCTGAAAAATTAGCATTGATTGTAGATGCTGACGAGATTGTCAGCTTGAAGGCATCAGGTGGCCGGTTTATTGGCATCTATCAACGGGCCAAAATGGGCGAGTCTCGCGGTGTTGTTATTCTGGCTCATGGGATGGGCGCACATCCAGACTGGCCAGATGTGATTTCACCACTACGAACGCAATTACCTGAGTTTGGTTGGTCAACACTTTCAATACAGATGCCAATCCTGTCTCCGGAAGAGCCTGTTGCCGAATATGGTAAGACGCTGAAAATTGCAAAAAGCCGACTAAATGCTGCTATCGATTATCTACATACCTGGGAGATTGAGCAGATTATTCTACTAGGCTATAGTTTTGGTGCGGTACAAGTAGCAAGTTATCTGGCAAGTGGTAAAAATGAAAATGTAAGGGCATTTGTGTCTGTGAGTATGCTTTCGCAAAAATTTATCAAGCCGGGATTGGATGTGTTCAAGTTAATTGGTGGAATAAACATTCCCATGCTCGATATTTATGGAGATGAAGATTTACCAGATGTCAGGCGAGGCAGTGACGATCGCCGTCTGGCGGCAAGTAAAAACGGTAATCGTGATTTCGAGCAGATTGAACTAAAACATGCGGGGCATCATTATCAGGGTGTTGAAGAGATGTTGGTAGACCAAATTCAACATTGGCTACAACAGACTTTGTCAATGATTGATCAACCCAGGGAAAATATATGAAATTTCACCTGAAATATTTCATGAAAAACAATAGACTGGAAATAATCTGCGATGACAGAATAAGGGGTGCTCAATGAATCAGGAAGTTGATACAGTTCATGTTCCGGATAAAGAAGAACGTATCTGGGGTATGTTTTGTCACCTGATCGTTTTTACCGGCTTTATTATTCCATTCGCAAGCATTATCGGTCCGCTTGTGATCTGGATTATTAAAAGGGACGAAATGCCTTTTGTTGAAGATCAGGGAAAAGAATCCTTGAATTTTCAGATTACTATGATGCTGGCAACGATAGTATCTGTACTATTGATGTTTGTTCTCATTGGTTTTGTACTCATTTTCGTCGTTTTAATTTTTCAGTTGATTGTTGTCATCATTGCCTCAATCAAGGCAAATGAAGGGGTGTATTACCGTTATCCCTTGAGCTTTAGATTCATCAAATAATAAGATCGTTAATACGGGTTATTGAGGAGAGGAGATATGGATGGAGGAACAATTTTTACATTTATCTTTCTGGGGCTGTTAATTGTTGGCTTTTTCAAAGCAGTCAATGTAGTTAATCAGGGTTATGAATATACGGTCGAGCGTTTTGGTGGGTATACAAGAACACTAAGGCCAGGGTTAGGGATTATTGTGCCTTTCATCGATTCAATTGGTGCCAAGATGAACATGATGGAATCCGTCATGGAGGTGCCCTCCCAGGAAGTGATTACAAAAGATAATGCCATGGTGAGGGTGGATGGCGTGGTCTTTTTTCAGGTGCTGAATGCAGCTCAGGCGGCTTATGAAGTAAATGATCTGACCAGGGCGATACTGAATCTGACCGTGACCAATATTCGTACGGTGATGGGCTCAATGGATTTGGATGAACTGTTATCAAAAAGAGATACCATCAATGCGCAACTGCTCTCTGTTGTCGATGAAGCCACGGAACCCTGGGGCGTGAAGGTCACGCGCATTGAGATCAAGGACATTACACCGCCACAGGATCTGGTTGAAGCTATGGCAAGGCAAATGAAGGCGGAGCGAGACAAACGCGCAAACATTCTTGAGGCAGAAGGTTTCAAGCAAGCAGAAATTTTGAAAGCAGATGGTGAAAAACGGGCAGCCATCCTTGAAGCAGAAGGTCGCAGAGAATCAGCCTTCCGCGATGCGGAAGCCAGAGAGCGATTGGCAGAAGCAGAAGCCAAGGCAACCATCGATGTTTCCAATGCCATCGCAGCAGGTGATATTCAGGCAATTAATTATTTTGTTGCGAACAAATATATTGAGGCACTGAAAGACATTGCGGCTGCACCCAATCAGAAAGTGATCTTGATGCCTCTGGAAGCAAGCAGTGTTATCGGTGCGCTTGCGGGTATTACCGAGATTGCCAGGGAAGCATTTGGCCAGGGATCATCTTCCAGGGCTACAGACGATGATAGGTCGAGTAATCCAACAACGGGCAGGAGTTAAGTCATATGGATTGGATTAACGACATCATATACTGGCACTGGCTGATACTGGCTGTTGTACTGATTATTCTGGAAATACTCATGCCCGGCGCCTATTTTCTCTGGATGGCTGTCTCAGCTGCTATCGTGGGTGGTGCAATGTTTGTCTTCCCCCAGATGCCGATATTAGTGCAGGTTTTGATCTTTGCGGTCTTATCAGTAATCACCGTGGTGATGTACAAATCTTATCGGAAGAAAAATCCGCTTGTTACAGATGAGCCCGCGTTGAATCGTCGAGGTGAACAATACATTGGCAGAACGTTTACCCTGGAAGAACCCATTGTGAATGGTGAAGGCAAGATAATAGTGGATGATACAACATGGAAAGTTGCCGGTATGGACATGTCGGCGGGCATGACCGTTCGTGTAGTTTCTGTGGAGGGTTCGACATTGAAAGTAGAGAACACGACATCGATAATAGAGCCTACTTAAAGTAGGGCAATAACTTCACACGAAGTACAATGAGAAATGTGAATGCTTTGCTGAATGAGTATAGCGAAAGCCATCAAAACAGGATAAACAAGAAGATACACTGGGTGTGTGTTCCTGCCATCATGTTTAGTTTGCTTGGCTTACTTTGGTCGT
>CAYRXP010000201.1:1267-3350 GCA_964428145.1 uncultured Enterobacteriaceae bacterium | reverse complement strand
CTGAAAGCTTCAATGCTGCAGCAATTGCTCCACCCGAGGATATCCCTGCAAAAATGCCTTCTTCCCGACCCAAAGTAATGGTTGTCTCTTCTGCTTCGTTCTGATCGATATCAATGATTCTATCAACTCTCGTTTCGTCATAAATCCTGGGTAAATATTCCTTGGGCCAACGTCGAATGCCGGGTATTTTGGCACCTTCGATTGGCTGTACACCGACTATCTGTATTTCAGGATTTTGTTCCTTGAGATAACGTGAAGTCCCCATGATTGTTCCCGTGGTACCCATAGAACTGACAAAATGTGTAATCTTACCGTGTGTATCACGCCAAATTTCAGGACCTGTCCCTTCGTAATGAGACAAAGGGTTATCCTGGTTTGAAAATTGGTCGAGAACAATCCCTTTTTTGTCTGCTTCCATTTCACGTGAAAGATCTATCGCTGCTTCCATACCACCCTCCTCAGACGTCAAGATAATCTCCGCACCAAACGCCTTCATAACGGCACGTCTTTCTTCACTCATATGCTCAGGCATAATTAGAATCATCTCGTAGCCTTTAATCGCAGCCGCCATAGCCAGAGCGATGCCAGTATTACCACTGGTCGCTTCTATCAGGGTATCACCGGGTCTAATATCTCCCCGTTCCTCCGCATGTTTTATCATACTTAACGCGGGTCTATCTTTAACTGAACCCGCAGGATTATTCCCTTCCAGCTTGGCCATGATGATGTTGCTGGTGTCGCCTGGCAGACGTTGAAGTCTGACCAGGGGTGTATTTCCTACATACGCTTCAATGGTCAGGAAATCTTCTTTATTTAATTTTTCAATTTTAGATTTTCTGGTCACACTCATTTCTCACTAATGATTTACTAACAGGTGATCTGTTAATTGTTTAGCTAGTATCAAGGCGTCTTCACGACCAAATTTGGCGGGATAATAATCTTTGCGACTCCCTACTTCGTCAAATCCTGATTTTTCATAGATTTTTAATGCCTGTCTGTTTGATGGTCGCACTTCAAGAAACATGACATCTGCATGATGTACCTTTGCCAGATCAATCAGATGATCAAGCATCTCTTTGCCCAGGCCGTTATTCTGCAAATCAGGCTTGATACAAAGATTCAGGATATGCGCTTCATCTGCAAGCACGGACATAACCCCATATCCCGAGACACAATCATCCTGCTCCATCAACCAGCAGCAATAACCAGCGCTTAAACAGTCTTGAAAAGTACCTATAGACCAGGGGAACTCATAAACAGCTTCTTCAATCGTTATCACTTGTTCCAGATACACTTCTGACATGGGACGAAAAACGATTGTGGATTGTTTAATTACGGCACTCATACTGTTTCCTTATAAACCCGCATCGCCAGTTGCAAATCCTGCCACGCCTTTCTTTTTTCACGTGGAGACCGCAACAAATAGGCAGGGTGATAAGTCACCACTACGGGAATTCCTGTATCAGCATATTGATATCGCTGGCCACGCATTTTTCCAATGGGTGTTTCTGTTTTCATCAGATTCTGTGCAGCGATACGACCCACCGCAAGAATGATTTTCGGTTGAATTAAATCAATCTGTTCTCTCAGGTAGCTTGAGCAAGCACTAACCTCTTCTGGTTTCGGATCCCGATTTTTTGGTGGACGACATTTGAGGATATTTGCGATAAATACCTGCTCCCTTTGCAAACCCAGAGCGAACAACATATTGTTCAGCAGTTTGCCTGCACGCCCAACAAAAGGTTCTCCCTGTTTATCTTCTTCGGCACCCGGCGCCTCTCCAATAATTAACCAATCTGCATGATGATCGCCTACACCAAAAACAGTCTGCGTCCGTTCTCGATGGAGTTCACATTGCTGACATTTTGCAACGCGTTGTCGCAAATCTCTCCAGGTTTCACTTTCCTGTACGGTGGTTTCCGGGACTCGAACGGATGCTGTTTTTACTTCGGCTGAGTTGGAGTCAGGGTCATCCAGGGCCCTGTCTCTTGACCAATACACATCCACACCCATGGTCTGGAGATAATATTCCTGTGTTTGCGTCAAACCCATTGTGTTATCTCAAATCTTTTTGTCTCAAACC
>CAYRXP010000201.1:0-1167 GCA_964428145.1 uncultured Enterobacteriaceae bacterium | reverse complement strand
TCTGTTCCTGAGCTTTGTTCAAGGCGTTGATATAGGCCTTCGCAGAAGCAATAATAATATCCGTATCTGCACCTTGTCCGTTGATTGCCCGGCCATCTTTATCAATCCTGACAGTGACCTCTCCTTGTGAATCTGTTCCAGTCGTAATATTACTCACCGAGTAAAGTTCCAGTTTACAGCCACTATTCACAACAGATTCTATGGCCTTAAAAATTGCGTCAACTGGGCCACTTCCGTCAGAGGTGGCATGTTTCTCCTCACCATCAATAGACAAAGTCACTTTTGCGACAGGGACTTCACCTGTTTCTGAGTTCACTTTCATGGAGACGAGTTTGATCCGGTCCATGGTGGCTTCATGAAAGGTGTCAGTGACCAATGCCTGTAAATCCTCATCGAAGATCTCATGTTTCTTGTCTGCAAGAGCCTTAAAGCGAGTGAACATTGCATTCAAATCTTCCTCGCGTTCAAACTCGATCCCCAATGCAGATAATCTGGATTTAAATGCATTACGGCCTGAGTGTTTACCCAAGACCATTCTATTGGCGTGCCAGCCGACATCTTCTGCTCGCATAATTTCGTAAGTCTCGCGGCTTTTGAGTACGCCATCCTGGTGTATGCCTGCTTCATGGGCAAAGGCATTCGCACCGACAATGGCCTTATTGGGTTGCACGGGGAAACCCGTCACACTTGAAACCAGACGTGAACAATTCAGGATTTGCGTGGTATCCAAGGTTGTATCACAAGGAAACACATCCTGACGAGTGCGCACAGTCATGACAACTTCTTCCAATGATGCGTTCCCTGCACGCTCACCCAGACCATTAATCGTACATTCTACCTGTCTGGCACCATTCATGACTGCTGCCAGTGAATTACCCACGGCCAAACCTAAATCATTATGACAATGTACCGAGAATATTACCTTGTCAGAATTTGGTATTCTTTCAATCAATTGTTTGATCAATTCACCAAATTGCTGTGGCAAATTATAACCTACTGTATCCGGGATGTTTAATGTAGTTGCACCCGCATCAATGACAGCCTCCAATACGCGACATAAGAAATCAAGCTCTGATCGGCCAGCATCTTCAGGCGAGAATTCAACATTGTCCGTATAGTTACGCGCACGCTTGACAGCACGCACCGCCTGTTCCACAACCTGATCAG
>CAYRXP010000200.1:0-3360 GCA_964428145.1 uncultured Enterobacteriaceae bacterium | reverse complement strand
CCGTGGCACCGGCACCGGCCAGACCACCGCCCAAACCACTCAAAATATTACCGATCCCCTGACCAATCAGTTCTTTACGAGAATCGTGCCGTGTATGTGTAACGGAATCCGCAATCAACGAGGTCAGTAATGAATCAATGGAGCCCAACACGGCCAATGTCAGACCTGCAGTAAAGGCCATTTTGAAATCGGAGAAGCCAAGATTTTCCAGTGCACCGAATTGAAACACAGGCATCAGACGTTGCATTTGTTCCCAGCTGGCAAATGGATTCGGCACTGTCCCTATCAATAGTTGATTACCTGTGCTGGTAAATGGCGCAAGCCCTGACGCGGCCAAAGCAATATAAATCATGATACCAGCAACAAGACCCACGAGTGCACCAGGGATAGCCTTAGAAATCTTGCGACTCACCAGAATGGCAACAACAGTACCAATAGCAACCAGCATTGGCACCCATCCCACAGAGACATCAAATTCTGACCAGGATCCTGTGATACCCAGAGAAGGTTTGATCTGACCGATAAAAATGATAATCGCGATACCATTCATAAAGCCGGCGATCACAGGATAGGGCATATATTTAACGACTTTTCCGCCACCACTCAGACCGATCAAAATCTGAACCGCACCACCAATGACAATACCTAAGGCCATCAAGATGGCGATGACGGGTAAATTTGCACCATGAACCGTGACAATCTGGGCAATGAAAGCCGTAGAGACGACCGTCATCGGACCCGTTGGACCGGTTATTTGTGCAGGTGTGCCACCAAACTTTGCTGCGGCAAAACCAGTATAGATTGATCCCAATAAACCAACCAGGGCACCGGTGGATGCGTATTCCGCACCAAGCGGTGCAAAGGCTGCGACACCAAATGCAAGTGCCAGAGGTAAAGCGACTATCGCAGCCGTCAGGCCACCCCAAATATCGCCCATCAATTCGGATTGTTTTGTTTCAGTCATGGAATTTTAGAAATCAGAACTCATTATTGTTGTTGTATACCTACAACTACCTGGAAATGTAGGTTTAGGAGGTATTAATACCATGAAAGCAGGCATCCCACTAAATTTTTTTGATAAGCATAACGGCGAGATGATTTCATATACGATATTATTCATGCCATGCACCTGGCCTTCAATAAATTTGAATCCCCTGAAGAATCTAATACAGACAAGCGAACCATTCTTATCCTGCACGGATTATTTGGATCCAAACGAAACTGGCAATCAATTGCACGACAACTCAGCGAACACTTTCGGGTATTTACTCTGGATTTACGTAACCATGGAGAATCAGAACACACAGATGCCATGCGCTATGAGGACATGGCCGGTGATGTATTCCAGTTCATCACTGACCATGCTCTCGAAGAAGTTTCAGTTGTCGGACACAGTATGGGGGGCAAGGTTGCTATGCAAATGGCACTGGAGCATCCGGAAATAATCAAAAGACTCGTCATTATTGATATTGCGCCAGTTCAGTACCAGCATGGTTTTGATGATCTGATCAATTCACTCAATGCACTGCCATTGGAGAAGTTATCTAGTAGACAGGAAGCTGATGAATATTTGAAATCAAGCGTTCGGCCAGAATCTTTGCGTCAATTTCTGTTGCAAAACCTGCGTAAGTTGGACACTGGTTTTTCCTGGCGTATGAATTTAAAAGCTATATATTCTTGCATCGATGGTCTCATGGACTTTCCTGTTAATCACGGGAATTCTCGTTATAACAAACCAGTTCTTTTCCTTAAAGGTGAAAACTCAGACTACATAAAACATCAACATGAGGGACAAATATTCAGCATATTTCCTAAAGCGTTATTCATCACGGTTGCAGGTGCGGGTCACTGGTTACACGCAGAAAACCCGGGGTTTGTTGTGAGCGAAATCAGGAAATTCATTCATTAAATTCCCTTCACGCAGTATTGCTAAGCGGTTACAATGGCGCCCTTTTGTTTGCCCTGTCAGGCGTTTTTCCTGACAAGTCAATGTTGCTGGGGTTTGATTAATGACTGAAAACACATCATCCAAAGTTGTTCTTGCCTATTCCGGAGGTCTGGATACTTCCGTGATCCTGAAATGGTTACAGGAACAATATCAATGTGAGGTCGTTACCTTCACAGCAGATATCGGGCAAGGTGATGAAGTCGAGCTGGCCCGTGCAAAAGCGGAAGCCCTGGGCACCCAGGAGATTTATATTGAAAATCTGACGGAGGAATTTGTCAGTGATTTCGTGTACCCCATGTTCCGAGCCAATACAATCTATGAGGGCGAATACCTCTTAGGCACATCCATCGCACGACCTCTGATCGCAAAACGTCTGGTAGAAATAGCGAAAGAAACCGGGGCAGATACCATCTCGCATGGCGCAACAGGAAAAGGCAATGATCAGGTTCGATTTGAACTGGGCGCCTATGCATTGAATCCTGACATCAAGGTAATTGCACCCTGGCGTGAGTGGGATCTGAATTCACGGGAAAAACTGCTGGCCTATGCAAAGCAACATAACATCAGCGTTGAAAAGAAACCCGGTGGTGGCTCGCCCTATTCTATGGATGCGAATTTGTTACACATCTCTTATGAAGGTGGCATCCTGGAAAATCCCTGGAGTGAACCTGAAGAAACCATGTGGCGCTGGAGCGTTTCGCCTGAACAAGCACCAGATAAGACTGAAATAATAGAACTGGAATATAGCAAAGGTGATATTACAGCAATCAATGGTAAATCCATGTCACCAGCAACAGTGCTGGCAGCCTTAAACAAGATTGGCGGCGCACATGGTATTGGACGTGCCGATATTGTTGAAAACCGTTATGTCGGTATGAAATCCCGTGGTTGTTATGAAACGCCGGGCGGCACCATCATGTTAAAAGCACATCGGGCAATTGAATCAATCACACTGGATCGTGAAGTCGCGCATCTCAAAGATGACCTCATGCCACGCTATGCCAGTTTGATATATAACGGCTACTGGTGGAGTCCTGAACGTGAAGTAATGCAAACACTGATTGATCAAACACAACTTCGGGTCAATGGCACGGTGCGTCTTAAATTATACAAGGGCAACATCATGGTTGCTGGCCGAAAATCAGAGTCAGATAGCCTGTTTGACGAAAACATCGCTACCTTTGAAGATGATGCGGGTGCCTACGACCAGCGTGATGCTGAAGGATTCATTAAATTGAATGCCTTACGTTTACGCATCCTCAACAGGAAAAAATAACAAGGTTCTGCTTAGTCCAACATCCGCTCTGCCTGTTCACGACTGACAGCATGGTAGGGTGTACTGCGACTACGTGAATGCGCATGCATACGGAATTCAACAAAGTCATCCCGGCTATCAAAATGCATAAACGGAT
>CAYRXP010000199.1:1511-3362 GCA_964428145.1 uncultured Enterobacteriaceae bacterium | reverse complement strand
AAATATTCTTGTCTAGATCAGTCTGGGTCAAGGTCTCGCGCCGATAGAATCGATACTGAAGGGCCTGGACGGGATTGAGAAAGGAGAGTATCAGCTTCGATTACCGATGTTTAAGTTTCCTGAACTATCTAGAATCTCGGAAAAATTTAATAATATGGCAGAGGTGCTACAAAAAAGCCGGGATGAAAACAGATTGTTAACACAAAAAACACTGGCTATTCAGGAGGATGAGAGAAGAAGGCTGGCACAAGAATTACATGACGAGTTTGGTCAGTCCATCACGGCGATCAAGGCAGTTGCTGCATCAATGGGTCAGGCGAGAGGTCAAGATAGGGAATTACTGCAGAGTCGTGCTGGTACGATTGCTACGTTTTCTGATCGCATGTATGAAGTGGCACGCAGAATGATGAGACAATTGCGACCGGCAATACTTGATGAATTTGGGTTGATCTCAGCGCTACAGGACATGATTGATGACTGGAATACAAGGCATGAAGAGGCATTTTGTCACTTTGAGTTCAAAGGTAAATTGAATGAGCTTGGAGAAGAGGTCAATATCAGTATCTATAGGGTTGTCCAGGAAAGTCTCACCAACATCGTCAAACATTCTAAAGCTTCGGATGTAACGGTTAGTTTAAACCGACTTGAAAAGGATGAAGATCATGACGCATTACATGAAATCGGGATACAGCTGCTTATCAAAGATAATGGGATTGGGTTTGATGAGTCAACTACCTGGGGCTTGGGTCTGTTGGGAATGCGTGAGCGGATAGAGGCATTAAATGGTACTTTTGTGATGAAATCAGGAATTAATGATGGTGCGGAACTTATTATATCTCTTTAATCACCGGCAAATTAACCAATAGCAGGAATTACATAAAACACTATGACGAGTATATCTTCAGCAGCATTCAGTAAAATCAGGGTTTTACTTGTTGATGATCATGCAGTTGTTCGCGCGGGATATCAGATGCTGTTACAAAATACAGATGATATTGAGGTTGTTTCCGAAGCGGATTCAGGTGAGCTGGCCTGTAAGCATTATGTAGATAATGAACCTGATGTGGTGGTAATGGATCTTTCCATGCCAGGAATGGGGGGATTGGAAGCAATACGAAGAATTGTTGCCAGGGATGCAGATGCCAAAATTCTGGTGTTTAGTATGCATGAAAGTACTGTGTTTGTTGAACAAGCACTCCAGGCGGGTGCGCGTGGTTATATTACCAAGAGCAGTGCACCAGAGGCGTTGATTGATGCAATTAGGGAATTAGCTGCGGGGAAGTCTCATATTGACTCGGAAATCGCACAACAGTTGGCATTCATGAAATCAAAAGGTGAGGGTACACCATTTTCTGACTTATCAACTCGGGAATTTGAGATTTTTTGTCTCCTTGCCGAAGGTTTAAACACCAGCGAAATTTCAAAGCGGCTTTCATTAAGTTACAAAACGGTCGCAAACTACAGTACGCAAATTAAATCAAAACTTGATGTTTCTACTGTTGCTGAAATTGCGCGGATAGCAATACGCTATAAGATTATAGAGGCTTAAAAATAACGTACGATTTAAAAGACGAACGCCGCTCTTACGCAGTCGCTACGGACTCCTGTCCTCTCACGACACTAATATTTCCTGTATGTCGTCCATGCGTCCGCGGCATTGCCTGCATGGATGCAGGTACTTAGGATTTGTCAGGAAGCGCGAAGCCTGCCCTTGGGGTACAAAAATCCTGACCGTCCATCCATGGACATGGTCGCTCCTGCGCATCCGTGCGCCCGCGACATACCGTACGTCCTGTACATAAAAAAAGGGACCTTCAGGTCCCTTTTCTAACAACTTGAATAATTAAAATT
>CAYRXP010000199.1:0-1411 GCA_964428145.1 uncultured Enterobacteriaceae bacterium | reverse complement strand
AAAAAAGGGACCTTCAGGTCCCTTTTCTAACAACTTGAATAATTAAAATTATTTGTTGTTGATGTACATTGTTACTTCAAAACCGAAACGAATGTCGCTGTATTCTGGTGTTTCCCATTTCATGATATTATTCCTCTGTTATTGGTTGATGTTAAATATGTACTTCTTGCCTATATACCTGCCACATATCATGCAGGTACTGTGCCAAGTTCTGATTAATTTTTAATATTCTTTTAATACAGATAGTTACGGTTTTATTCATATAAGCTGCTTATCACAATTGGTTGTGGTTGTGGTTCAAAACCGGTTCATTTAGACCATCGCAGCCAATATTAATCGTCAATAACAACACCCCAGGGGAATTTGCCGACAGCAATCGTTTTGATTACCTCGTTACTGGAGGTGTCAATGACTGACACCGTACCACTTACACCATCAGTACTGAATACACGGCCACCATCTTTAGTGATTGCCAGCCCCCAAACACGTTTACCCACAGGAATACTTTTAATGACTTCCAGAGTGGTTGCATCCAAAAGCCAGACACTGTTGGATCGACCCCCTGCAACATAGAGGTATTTTTCGTCTTTACTTAAGACGAGATCTTTCGGTTTGCTCTTCGGATCTTCAAGCTGCGTACGTATCAGTATTTTCGCATTTTCCATATCAAGCTTGACGATTTCACCGGAAATCTCAGCGGTGGCATAAGCAACTTTACTATTTTTTGTGAATACTGCGGCTCGTGGTCGTGACCCGACCAGGATATTATCGGTGATAGTGTTACCCGGTACCGTGATGACATGCAGCATATTGCTTGATTCACTGGTCACGATGACTCTGCTGCCATCCGGAGAAATGGCAACACCTTCCGGTTCAAGTCCCACCTGAATCTCAGCAACCAGTTCGCCAGTTTTAGGATTGTAGACTGTCGCTTTTGCATCATCTTCGTTAGAAATGTATATATTGCCATTGGGATGAACTGCAAATGTTTCTGGGTCAGAGCCAGACTTGAACTTTCGTAGGACTTCGAGTGTTTTGGGATCGAATACTGCGATGAGGTTCTCTTCGCTAACAGCAACATAAACTTCAGAGCCATCAGGCGAAATTCCAATTCCACGAGGACGTTCACCGATTGCAATTTCACTTTCAACCTCGAGTGTCTTACCATTGATCACACTGATAGAATTTCCTTTTTCATTAGTAATAAAAATTCTACCCGTTGGCTCTGCATGAATCGTTTGCGACATAAACGCAACCATCAATGCACTGGCTATAAGATACTGTTTCATTAATGATCTCCTTATATTTTCATTATCTACTCTATTTTTCACAGTTCAAAAGACCCAGGCTATCCAACGTCGGGGGTTTAGCTACACCGCGAACGGGTGCCTCACCGACAATTTTATCTTCT
>CAYRXP010000198.1:0-3375 GCA_964428145.1 uncultured Enterobacteriaceae bacterium | reverse complement strand
TTATCGTCATGCTGGTGAATACCAGCATCCAGTAAACAATTGTTTTGACTTGATTCTGGCCTACGCCAGAATGACGACAAAATGAATTTTGTAACTTGTTCAGACCTTCCTTAATATTTTTTACAGCTTATACGCGGTATTAATTATATTCTGAGTAATTAATGAACGAATTAACTCAAATCATTGGACAGGCTAAAGCTGATATAGAAGCGGCAAGTAATGTTGCTGATCTCGATCGGGTACGTGTCGCCTATCTTGGAAAAAAGGGCAGTCTCACTGAGCGTCTTAAGCAGTTAGGGAAGCTTCCCGCTGAAGAGCGGCCTCAAGCCGGTCAGGCAATCAATGATGCGAAGAATATCCTTCAGGAGGCAATCAACGACCGTCGTGAATTTCTGGATAATGAACGTATCAACACAAGGATTGCCGGGGAGAAGGTAGATGTTACCTTACCTGGACGTGGAGATGACATCGGCAGTTTACATCCCATCACACAAACGATAGAACGAATAGAATCATTATTTTCCCAAATGGGCTTTGAAGTTGCGGAAGGACCAGAAGTAGAAGATGACTTCCACAATTTTGAGGCTTTGAACATCCCAGCTCATCACCCTGCCCGTGCGATGCACGATACGTTCTACTTTGATGAAAATACATTATTAAGAACGCACACGTCTTCGGTGCAAATCAGGTTTATGAAAGAGCATAAACCTCCAGTGAGATTCATTGCCCCCGGGAGAGTGTATCGTCATGACTCCGATATGACCCATACACCCATGTTTCATCAGGTGGAAGGTCTGATGATTGATGAAGGGATCAACTTTGCCGAGCTCAAGGGCTTGATAATTAATTTTCTTGAGCACTTTTTTGAAAAAAAACTGGAAGTTCGTTTCAGGCCTTCTTATTTCCCGTTTACTGAGCCCTCAGCTGAAGTGGATATCATGGGCGGGAACGGTTGGTTGGAAATATTGGGTTGTGGCATGGTCCATCCGAAAGTGTTGGCAAATGTAGGTGTAGATAGCGAAAAATATAATGGAATCGCTTTCGGAATGGGGGTTGAACGTTTGGCCATGTTAAGACACGGTATAGATGATCTTCGAATCTTCTTTGAAAATGACATGCGTTTTCTTGAACAATTTAAATAACAGAGTTGCACCATGAAGATAAGCGAACAATGGTTACGTGAATGGGTAAATCCTGATATTGATACTCAGCAGTTGGCTGAACAGTTGACCATGGCTGGCCTGGAGGTTGAAGAGCTTACATCTGCATCTCCTGGCTTTTCAGGTGTTGTCACTGCCAGAGTAGATGTCGTTGGAAAGCATCCTGATGCAGACAAATTAAAGGTATGCCATGTTAATACAGGATCGGAACAAAGCCTTGTCATTGTTTGTGGTGCGGACAATGTACGCGTTGGGCTTTCTGTTGCCTTGGCGCCTGTTGGTGCGATATTGCCTGGGAATATCACAATCAAACTCAGTGACTTAAAAGGTATTACCTCTGAAGGTATGCTGTGTTCCGCCAGGGAATTGGGTTTGGCAGAAGAATCAGAGGGTTTGATGGAGTTACCCAACGATCTGGGCCTGGGTGAAGATCTGCAAGAAATTCTTTCATTAGATGATCAGGTTATAGAGCTATCATTAACACCGAACCGTGGTGATTGTTTGAGTATCTCCGGTGTTGCACGTGAATTGTCCGTTATCAATGATTGTGAAATCAAGGCAAACCTCACAGAAGCTGTGGTACAAAAGCATCAACAAGCGAGTGCACAGGTGGGCAATCAGGCCAGGGACGTGGTCGTAGATGAACCTGCTGCTTGTCCAAGGTATGTTGGGCAAGTTATCGAAGATGTAGATGTTTCTGGCTTATCTCCGCTCTGGTTAACAGAAAAATTGCGTCGCTGTGGTCTGCGAAGTATTAACCCTGTCGTCGATATCACCAATTTTGTCATGCTCGAACTTGGTCAGCCCACGCATGCATTTGATAATGATAAGTTACAGGGCGCCATTTGCATTAGATATGCAAAACCAGGTGAAAAACTCGAATTACTGGGTGGCCAGGAATGTACCCTGTCCACAGAAACATTAACCATAGCGGATGACAAGGGTGTTTTGGCAATGGCGGGCATTATGGGCGGCCAACAGAGTGCCGTTATTGGAGACACAACAAATATTTTTCTGGAAAGTGCATTCTTTTCACCCCGTACAATTTTAGGTAAGGCAAGGCAATACGGCCTGCATACAGATTCCTCCCATCGATTCGAGCGTGGTGTTGATTTTGAAATTCAGAGGGAGTCCATCGAAAGGGCAGGACAGTTAATTGTTGATATTTGTGGGGGGAAGCCCGGTCCGATCGTCGAGAAGGTATCAGGGGATGATTTACCGAGGTTGAAACGGGTTAAATTGCGGCGTGGTCAGGTTGAGCGTTTGTTGGGTATCACGCTGGCAGACGAAGATATCGTCAGGATTCTGTCCAGCTTGGGTTTCCAGCTTGATTCGAATGAAGCTGGATGGTTAGTGACGGCACCATCGTTTCGATTTGATATTGAAATTGAAGCAGATTTAATAGAAGAATTAGCCCGCATTCATGGCTATAACAACATCAAAACACAATTACCGCTCACTCATCTACAGCTCCACAAAGATAATGAAATGCATAGTCACACAAAGAAAATGCGTCAATTATTGGTCAATAGAGGCTTTCAGGAGGTAATTACCTATAGTTTTGTGGACGCTGAAATCCAGGATATCTTGAACCCAGGCGTCACTGCATTGCCGCTGGCGAACCCAATTGCATCTGAATTATCCGTCATGAGAACCAGTTTGTTGCCCGGATTGGTGGGTGCGTTGTGCTTTAACCAGAAGAGGCAACAGCAAAGAATTCGATTATTTGAAACCGGCTTAATATTCCAAAATGATAATAATCTAACTCAGATAGCAGCGTTTGCAGGAGTGATTACTGGAAATATCAATAAAAATCATTGGGATATAAAGGATAGATTATGTGATATATTTGATTTAAAGAAGGATGTTGAAGCACTTTTTGAGCTGAATGGTGATGAAATCGGTGTGGATTTCAGCCAGATTGAGCACTCTGCACTGCACCCAGGTCAGTCAGCAAAAATAATATATGAAAATCAACAGGTTGGCTTCATTGGAGCCTTGCATCCATCAATTCAAAAGGAATTGGGGCTAAGCAAAGAAGTATTTGTCTTTGAATTAGAACTTAGAAGCATTTCGAGGCAGATAACAGCAAAATATAAGAAGATATCGAAATATCCGTCGATATGTCGTGATCTTTCAATCACTGTTGCTGAAGAGGTTTCTATCGCTGAAATCATATATTTAATCAGCAAAACAGCGTCTGATGTGCTATATA
>CAYRXP010000197.1:0-3382 GCA_964428145.1 uncultured Enterobacteriaceae bacterium | reverse complement strand
TGAAGGAGCTTATCATCTGCACGCCGTGACTCACGCCAATGGCAAAAATCAGAAACGGGACCAGTATCGACATGGGGTCCATGCCGAAACCAAGCAGAGGTAGTATCCCCAATTGCCAGACAACGGCAACCAGTGAACAGGCGAGAGGAATGATTGTTAGTATAAGCGATTGCGAATATATATAGACAAGCATTGCTGTAATAAAAAAAGCGATAATAAAAAACAGAACGACACGTTTGGCACCATTAGTGATATCACCGATCACCTTTGCAAAACCAATGATATGATAATCAATATCCACACCGACAGCAGAGCCACTATATTTCTGTCTTATGTTCTCCAGTTGTCTTGCAACATCCACATAATCCAGCCGTTCCCCGGTGTTAGGATTAAATTCGAGGAGTTGTGCACTGATAAGTGCACCGGAAAAATCATTGGCAACCAATCTGCCAACGATCCCTGCCTTGATAATGTTCTCTTTGACCCTGGCGAGACCTTCCGGTGTGTTTTCATAATCATCGGGAACAACATTACCGCCAGCAATCCCATCTTCCACAACTTCTGTGAATCTGACATTAGGTGTAAATATTGAAGTCACCCGGGTACGATCGATACCTTCAATAAAGAAAACATCATCTGTTGCCTGTTTGAGGGCATCAAAAAATTTGGGTGTGAACATATCCCCCTCTTTTGCTATCAAGGCAACAAGCACACGATTTGCACCACCAAATTCTTGTCGGTGCTTGGTAAATGTCTGCATATATTCATGCTGTAAGGGCAATAGTTTTGAAAACCCTGCATCAACCTTCAGCTTCATTGCAGATGCAAACATGAACAAGGTAACGATGACAAAGAAACCGATCACCCACGGGCGGTTGGAAAACAGAATTTCTTCCATAGACCTTATTATTTTTGAATCAGACATAAGTTCCCTTGCCTACTGAAGCAGACTCACCCCTTTTTCACCTACTGTGATCAATTCACCTTCAGGACCTTGAATGATCGCGGTAAACCCATCCCGGTGCCCCTGCTCCTGCAATACAAAACTTTGCCCTTTATCACTACTTTTCAGGATAGTTCCACCCAGTCCAGTGATATAGATTTCATCATCTGTCATGACGATTCCATTGGTCAGCATTTCCTGCGTTGGCGTTTCAATTTCCTGCCAAGTGACACCTGCATCTTCTGATCGAAATAGATGGCCTCGTAAACCAAAAACCAATACGGTATCCCCTACTAAAGGCAATATTCCGAAGAATGATCCAACATAAGGTGACACCAGGGGCGCCCAGTTTTCACCGGAATCGTCTGAACGATATATCTTGCCTGCCTCTGCAGCAATGTATAACTTGCCATTGTTTGCTAAGGCAATGCTGTTCAAATGCAGATCATAGGAATCGAGAAAATCATCATCGTCTTCGGCTTTGCTTGCTTCTTCAACAGAATCATCTGCTGATTTTTCCGTGATGACCTTCATTTCACTGATGACCCAACTCGCACCACCATCTTCAGAAACAAGATAGAGTCCGTAAGCCCCGATTGCGATCCCGTGTTTTTCATCCCTGAACCAGATATCAAACAGGGGGGTTTCCCCTTCAGGATCAGAATAGACTGTTTGCCATTGTTTCCCGCCGTCAGTAGTTCGTAAAATAACCGCATCATGACCCACGACCCAACCATTCTGATTGTCATGAAAATAAACACCTGTGAGGGTTGTCCTTGTAGGAACAATGATTTGTTGCCAACTCTTGCCATCAGAGGATATGAGCACGTGACCACGTTCCCCAACCACCGTCATCAAAACTCCACTGGAGGCACCATCAAGTAACACTGACTGGCCTGACAACTTGGCTATTTTTGAAGTGTCATCTGCCCTAATATCATTTGCCTGAATATTGGCAGTCGGCAGTATGGCAACAAATAACAATAAAAATAATTTTCTCATGTATTCAAGGATCACTTTTTATGCGCCACCAAAATGAGCGTGTATTAAACCACACCGCAGCAAGCTAACAGGGCATTAACAATGTCATGCCGGATCCCGTATCAAGTACGGGACAAGCTTAATCCGGTATCCAGTCAAATAAGTGCGCCGCTGAAAGCGGACATTGTCTCACTGGGCAAGGATTGTACCCAAAGGGCAGGCTTCGCGCTTCCAGACAATCCTATTTCATTTCCACCCTCCATGGTGGTCATTCCTGCCTTCGCAGGAATGACATCAACACAACAGCTGCGGGAAATTAAACCCAAAGAGATTAATGTTCACGCAAAAAAAACGCCTGGTTTACAAAAATGCAATACCAGACGTCTTGAATTGAGACCAATACACAAGCCGGCCATCATAAGAGAAAGTCAATCTATCGTTTACCTGCCCTTCTCAATGCTGCCGGTGTAAATTCACTCGATGATAATTTTGCATTAAAATTATATGGCTTGCTTTCGTTGGTTAAGCCAATCGCGATATAACGCCCTGCCTGCAGATCGGTATGAACCTCTAATGTGGTCCACAAATTAGGCACATTGTAATGATTGATGGCGAAGCCTTCTGAAACTCGCCACAACTGATCCCGATTATCATATTGATCAACGACCAGAATTTGCCATGAGTCTTCGTCCAAGTAGAAAGTACGTCTTTTATAAATGTGTCTTGAACCTTCTTTAACAGTCGCATCAACCACCCAGACCCGATGCAATTCATAGCGAGGAAATTCAGGGTTGATATGCAATGGCTTCAATATATCGGCATACTTAACGGAAGGATCCTGAAGTTTGTAATTATTATAGGGAACATAGATCTCTTTTTTACCGACTAACTGCCAGTTATAGCGTTCAGGACTTCCATTGTACATATCAAACTGATCGTTCGTCCTCATGCCATCAGAAGCCGTCCCTGGATTATCAAAAGCGACATTGGGCGCACGTCTGACACGACGTTGACCCGGATTGTAAAGCCAGGCTTTACGATTCTCGGCCTTCTGATCCAGAGTTTCATGTACCAGAAGAATACCACCCGCCAACCTGGCTGGCGCTTTAACCTCTTGCTTGAAATAAAGAATAATATTATTCAGCTTGTCCGTGGTCATCCCTTCCCGATTATATTGAAGGTTGAATTGATCAGAAAACTTCACCAGCGTGTAATCACCGCCCCTTGTGGGTGCTGCCTGCGCTATCTCACGTTCAGCAAAACCTGCTCGCCATCGAAGGATGTGATTCCAGATGGCCTCCAGACCATTTGAGGGAATAGGAAATGGGATACCTACGATAGCGTTATCAACACCATTGCCATCGTCAGTAAGTTTAGCAGCGCCTGCAATCTGTTTAGTTGCATCATAAATGTGCTGGGGTGCTGCGGCTGTTCGGTGTGTGGGGTAAACATTCATCC
>CAYRXP010000196.1:0-3405 GCA_964428145.1 uncultured Enterobacteriaceae bacterium | reverse complement strand
CCTCTAGTCTCGAATTCATCATGCCAACATATATTACCTTGATGGTCCCGAAGAATAGATTTTGCGGTTTCCAGGGTAAATTTATTTTCATTTAGCTGACATAGTTGCCTGACTCGTCCTTCCCTGGAGTTAGGGGAAAGAGGGTCTTCATTCGTTCCAATTGAAAAGTGCTGAGCAAAATCGAAATCTGATCTGTTTGATAAGTGTCCTTCTTCTATCATTACGCGATTTAATTCTGCATGGCGTAAATCTCCTTTTCCATTGATGCTGAGGTTATTCGATATCGATCGGGTTCCGCTAGTAATTCTTTCAGCAACCCAATAGTCACCAGCGGTTTCCAAAACCCACGCTTCATTTTTATCCGCCATCAGGAATGAGTTATGATAGTTAAAGACAAAATGTTCAGCACAATTTCCGCCTTGGCCATGCTTTTCTAGTAGTTCCACAATGATTCCTAAAGCCTCGGTAGCCGTTGCTCCTCGCTCGAGCCCTAGCCTCACCAGATCCATCCCGAGTAATCCCATATCGCTATATGGCTGAGTTGTCCACACTGCTTCATTGCCTATCACGACTCCCTGTTCATTTGACCCCATTTCAGCACCCCACATCCATCGGGGTTTGGAAAGAACGACCGCAAAGGTTTTTTTGGCTTGAGGGATTTGAAGGTAAGTACACTGCACTACTGCACTTGAGGAGTAGTTTTGAGCCGGGAATGCCACAATATCCTGAATCTCACCCTTAGGGCGATCACTATTTTTACCAAATATTACTTCCCTGCCAAGGGTAGTATCGGATAAAGCAACAAACGTATCACACATGGATTAAACCCGTTGAATTACAATTATACGAACCTGGCATTCTGTATATCATAATTAAATGATCAGTGAGGCGATAACTCTATTTACAATAATATTATAGTTGTAATTTTTGGTAGCCGCTTAAAGTCCGCAATAACCCAGGGGTCAAGGCAGTTCTATCGCTTTCGTACAAGCCTTTACCCTGATTATGTTGGGGGCATATATGCCACAATGTTCGGGTGATCTCGTCGGGTCTGTACTATGATTGTTATTAACATCGACGATTCAAATATGAAACACCAATGACTGATCTGAAAGATAGAAAATGTGAAGCGTGTCGTGTAGGTGCACCCCTTGTGACCCAGGAGGAAATGGACGAATTAATGCCGCAGATCCCCGATTGGCACATTATTGAGGAAGAAGGCACACAACGTTTAGTTCGTACCTTTACATTTCCGAATTTTAGGGAAGCTTTGTCCTTTACCACAAAAGTGGGAGAACACGCTGAAGCTGAAGGTCATCATCCGACCATTGTGACAGAATGGGGGAAAGTAATGGTGACCTGGTGGAGCCGCAAGATAAAGGGGTTGCATGTAAGTGACTTCATCATGGCAGCTAAGACCGACAGTATTGTGTAAACAATCGGAATTCACATGTAGTCGCTACATAAGAACATTCATGTTTAAAACTCATAACTTTAAGTTACACAGGCTCGACATGCTAGTGAGATAAAAGTGGAAAGTAAGATGTCTCTTTCTTTAACTCTTGTCCATGTCCCGGCAGTATTTTTTACCCGCATGATCTATATTCCGAATAATTTATATCAGTGAAAAAGGGGGGGTCGGAGTCATTTAAATTTAATCACTCCGACCCCTTTTTATTATATGAAACGAGAGACAAGAAGATTACAGGAATGAACTAATATAATTTAATCTAGCCATATTGGAATAATTACATTATTACTTATGAACAAATATAGACAACTGGGTAATACAAACATTGAAGTCTATGCCATTGGTTTAGGAGCTATGCCTTTATCTCTGGATGGGCGACCGGATGAAGTACAAGCTTTAGGTGTTATCGAAGCCTTTGTTGATGGTGGTGGTAATTTTATTGATTCTGCCAATGTCTATTGTGTTGATGATTCTGATGTAGGACACAATGAGAAATTGATCACAAAGGCTTTATCAAAACTGAAGGAGTCAAATAATATAATTGTTGCCACCAAAGGTGGTCTGAGACGTCCCAAGGGTGATTGGACGGCTGATGCCAGTCCTGCGTGGTTAAGACAGTCATGTGAAAAAAGTTTGAGGGATCTCAATACTGATTCAATATTTTTGTATCAACTCCACGCACTCGATCCGGATGTACCACTCACCGATTCAGTTGGCGAACTTGTACGACTGAAGGGTGAGGGCAAGATTCAACACATTGGTTTATCTAACGTCACTGTTGAACATATCCAGTTAGCACTTTCTATTACACACATCATATCTCTGCAAAATCGATGTAATCTATTTGAACGAACCTCATTTAAAAATGGTGTAGTTAAGTTTTGTGAGGAAAATAATATTACATTTATTGCACATAGTCCTGTCGGTGGACATTCCCAACATGCACAGCGTGCTGACAATATATTATTAAAAAAGTTAGCTGAAAAATATGATACATCCACATATCAAATAATGATTGCGTGGTTATTAAATAAGAGCTCGTCAATATTGACCATACCAGGTGCAAGTAAGACGAGTAGTATCATGGATAGCCTGCGAGCAATTAATGTGGAAATCAATAAAGAAGACATGCAACTGCTTGAAGCAAATATCAAGTAAGCCCTATTTTTATAGAATACGCTGGTGAATGGTGATATGAAAAAGGCTGGACGTTCTGCAAGAGAAAAAACTGGACCCCGCAAGGAATCACAGAATAAATCTTTACCTGGGCAGGTAAACAAGCAGCTTAGGAAGCACTATGTGAATAAATACGGTGTGGTAAGAAAGAGTAGAAAAGAACAAAATCAAGGGTACCAAGGGAATTAGAGTACTTGAAAATTTATAGGATTTACATTCCCGTTTTAATTTTAATCCGTTTTATTAAAGAGTGACCATTAGAATATCAGCACGCTTATTTTTGATAAATCAAGTCAGAAAAAAGATAAATTAGGAATAACAAGATATAGATAAATTAAGAACAATCGTATTTTATTCCTCCGGACATCTGGGTAGTGCTACCGTTCTGAATAAAATGCTCACCATGCCAGAATTCGAAATTATCGGTATCATAAAGAGCAAACCTTTACCACTCACCAGAAAAACTGCGAAGGATCTTAAAAAGCACCTTAAAAATATTGGCTGGCGTTTCGGCTGGTTGCTCTTTTGGCAACAGACCATTCAATTCCTGGGTTATGTGATAAATATATTATTGCCTGGGGATCGTGATCGTATCCTACCTGTCTGGAAGATAAGTCGTGAATACGGCATACCTGTGAAACACGTGCATGACATTAATCACCCTACTGTGATTAATTTAATACAGGATTTAAAACCGGACATTATTGTTTCTGCCTACTTCAATCAGATTATTAAGGAACCTGTCATAGATTTGCCTA
>CAYRXP010000195.1:0-3415 GCA_964428145.1 uncultured Enterobacteriaceae bacterium | reverse complement strand
CCCGCAGGCGCTGCTTTGAATTGTGCTGCTTCGCAGTGACGGTCTGCAAGCGTTTAACAGATGGCAATATTATTTCAGACTACCATAAGGGTTTGCAAAGGTTCTCTGTAAACGATGAGAACATAATATTAAAGCTTATACTTATTCTTTCCCTGTCGCTGTTATTCGAGTCAACAGAATGTAGTAAATAGGATGGAAATATGAGAAGCGTACCACTGTCCACTTTCACAACAACCTGATCAGAGTTATCAGCCGTAAGTTCAGTGACCGGCGGCCTAATAATGTTTGTTTGCGCTCTCGGATCATGGAAGTTAATCGTATCTGCCCTTGCCTGTGTTTGGACATAATAAATTCCACTTAAATAATTGTTCGGATGACTATGCGCGCGATGTGAGGTACCTGACGGATTTATATTGGCCCAGCAACCTGTAATTTCAAAAGCTTCATAACCTATCTTCAAAAATTTCAGGATGGTTCGCACTGTATCATCGATGTATGACACCAACTCGCGGAATTCATCAAGTTTGTGCAAGTCGTGATTTGACTGCCAACCTTTGGCAGAAATTAGGTCGGCGCCTGATGGGCGTATCCCTTTAAGTACTTCCAGAATGTTCTTATTCACTGTATTTTGAGCTTCGGAAGTGAGCTCAATTTTCCAGATGGGTGTTGGAAAAATTGACATTATGTCGGAATTTTTAATCCATTGATGCGCCATCGTTTTCACAAATGTTTGTTCACTTGAATAGAATTATCTGTGGCCCGTTACCGCCTGTCTTTTTCTGCTTAAAACCAACAATAACTCAGCGTGAAGATAAAAAAATTGCCATAATTCAATATATTAATATATCTAAACGAAAACGTTAAGTTTCACCATGGGAAAATTTCAGTATGGGCATGCCTATCATGATAAGTGGCAAATAGCGGTGAATGATTGCCTGTTACAGGTCAATCCAATCCCACCAGCTGCAAATTTTGGTTTTATATATGTAACGGATTTTTTTGTTGAAGAACTAGCCAGTATTGTTGCTTACCTCAAACAACACACAGCAATTGACCATTGGGTTGGTACTGTTGGCATAGGTATTTGCGTAATGGGGCGCGAATATCATGACGAACCTGCGATAACGATTATGCTATGTGATTTCCCTGAAGACTCCTTCCGTATATTTTCAACGGACCCAACTGATTTCGAATCAACGATTGATCAGTATCGATCATGGCTTAATGAGAATACAACTCCCTTTGGCATAGTTCACTGTAACCCTACTGAAGGTCAGTCTACTACGATGTTAGCCAGTTTAAGCGAGCAAATGGGTAACGGTTTTCTTGTAGGTGGACTTGCAAGTTCACGCGGTGGCTATCGTCATGTTGCTTCCGATGTGACTCAAAAATCACTTTCCGGTGTTTTATTTTCAAGTGATATTACTGTCTCGACTCGTTTGACCCAGGGTTGTTCGCCACAAGGAGAACGCCATGTTATTACCGAGTGCCAGCAAAATCTCATTATTACCTTGGACGATAAACCTGCCGTTGATGTTCTGAAGGAAGACATTGGTGAAGTATTGGCAAAAGCCCTGGGGGAAATCGGGGGTTATATCTTTGTCGGCTTGCCTATTCAGGCGTCGGATACTGGTGATTACCTGGTTAGAAATATTATCGGTATTGATCCCGATCTGGGTATATTGGCTATCGGAGAAATCGTTAATAACGGTGACGGCTTGATGTTTTGTCGACGCGATCCGCAAACGGCATATGAAGATCTGATTCGTATGCTTAATAGCATCAAATCGCCTATCACTCCGAAAGGAGCGATCTATTTTTCCTGTCTGGGACGGGGTAAGGCACAGTTTGGTCCTGATTCAAGAGAGCTTAAGACAGTGCAAGAGGTATTAGGTGATATTCCACTGGTCGGATTTTTCTGTAACGGCGAGATCTCCAACAGTCGCCTGTATGGTTATACTGGTGTGTTGACATTATTTTTATAATGCATTTTTAAAATAAGAAAGATAAGCTACTTTAGCTCAAACCTGAACATCCTTGGTACCTTATAAATATCTTGTTCTAGGCTGGTATTCGGAGTATGCAGGTTCTATGCTTATAATGAAGGCTAGAGATTTTGTGATCTTGATAAACACAAAAATCAATTAGGCTTATCCGTTTAGAAATGGAGTATTATTATGTCAAATTTTATCTCTGTAGCTAAAGTTTCCGATTTCGACGATCAACAGGCCAAATGCATCGAAGTAGCGGGGAAGAGCATAGCCCTGTTTAAGCTTGATGATGAGTTCTTTGCCATTGATGACACATGTACTCACAAAGGCGGGCCGCTCAGTGAGGGGAATATCGAAGGTGACGAAGTCGAATGCCCGTGGCACGGTGCACATTTCAATATAAGGTCTGGGAAGGTTACTCTTGATCCAGCCGATGATGATGTGAGTACCTATGATGTTCGTTTATCGGGTGATGCGATCGAAATTGATGTAACAGAATAGATCAGGTAATGGTGTATTCGTCCAGTTTTGTGTTCTGGATGGCTTAGTAATTTGGTGTTTCTATGTTAATTAGAGAAAACCCTCCATAAATAATAGGGGACAGGTCACATTTTTTTCATCAGTTCAAGACAGACTTTGAACTTACTTATGTACTATCTCTCTATCTGTAAATAAATAATCCTCGAGTTCTTTATCCATAGTTGGATCTTTTCGTCGAATCCATTCGAGCACCATGGAGGCATGTTCTTTTTCTTCATCACGGTTATGCGCAAGTATTGCTTTCAGATCCTCATCCTTACATGCATCAACACGCTGGTTATACCAGTCAATAGCCTCTAACTCCTCCATCAGCGAGCTGATTGCTCTGTGCATATCCCTTGTTTCATCTGTTAGTTCATTAATGGGTTCATGATAACCTTCGTTTGCCATTATGATATTTCCTCCAGATTAGTTTATCTGTTTTAAAACAGCATCAAGACTTTCCTTGGCATCCCCAAAATACATGCGTGTGTTGTCCTTAAAAAACAATGGATTCTGAACGCCGGCATAGCCCGTTGCCATACTACGTTTTAACACAATCGTTGTTGTACTTTTCCAGCATTCCAACACTGGCATACCGGCGATGGGGCTGTTGGGATCGTCCAATGCAGATGGATTAACGATGTCATTTGCCCCGATCACAACCGTGATATCAACATTTGGGAAATCCTCATTGACTTCATCCATCTCAAAGACGATATCGTAAGGCACTCTTGCTTCAGCAAGTAATACATTCATGTGGCCTGGCATACGGCCAGCAACAGGGTGAATAACAAACCGGACATTAATGCCTTTTTCGCGTAATTTCTTTGTCATCTCGAAGACCGTGTGCTGAGCCTGTGCGACAGCCATACCATAACCAGGAATAATCATGACTTTCTTGG
>CAYRXP010000194.1:0-3423 GCA_964428145.1 uncultured Enterobacteriaceae bacterium | reverse complement strand
AGCAGTGGACTCATAATCCATTGGTCGTAGGTTCAAGTCCTACCGGGCCCACCATTTAAAAGAGTTAAAAATCGATTCCCAATGCTAAATGCGCGACTATAATGTTACTAATGATTCATAACAAAGATAATTATTATGTCTGAAAAAAAAATACGAGATGATATCGGGAAACTGCGTAACGAGATAGAAAACCTGAGTGCAGACGAAGATACTCCTAAAGAAAAACTTGAGATACTCCTTCAGGACATTGAATCAGGTCTTGAAACAGAGATGCAAAACAAAAAACAGTCAGAGCTACTGGCGGGTCTCAAGGAATCTGTTAACCACTTTGAAACAGAACACCCACGTGCAACAGCCATCATCAATGATATTATGGTGACGCTGAGTAATATGGGAATATGATCTAGTCGCCTGCCCCTGATATTGCGATAAGAAGAATACCTCCACCGATTATTAGCCCGACAGTTGTTTGATCCAGGACTTCTGAGAATTTTAATAATTCTTCCTTCTCGCCTTCTTCTGTCTTACTGGCCTCACCATTTTCTTGGCCATCTGCTTCACCATTCTCTACACCATCTTGGCCACCTTCATCATCAACCCGACTAATGAGATGGGGCAAGTAATCATATCCATGCATCTTGAATGCAGCGATACCTTGATGGCCCATCTGTAGATCCAATGAGGCTGGTCTTTTCATTAGGTCATTAAAAGTGAGTGAATCACTGTACTCCCCAGTTAATCTGTCAACAGCGACACGATCAATGCGAAAGCCGAATTTGTGAGAGTTATCTGCCTTTTTTATTCCACCAAAGGGTATCTGATAATAGAAAATGGCTTGTTGATCATCGATTGGCTCTACAGCCCAACCATTTGATGTAATCATGAACATGGCAAATAATAAAGCTAACGTAAGACTTCTCATGTTTTCGATCTCCCCAGCCGTCATCAATTCGCGATGCCTAGAGAGTAGTTGACCCTCTGTATAAAGTAAATAGCCCCAAGTTAATAACTATGTAAAACTTAAGTCTCGGTTGTTGCCGTTGACTCTCCTGATTCCTCACCCAATCCTTTAATGGCTTCTCTAAGGTCATTTACAAATTCCTCGATTTGCTTTTTTAACTCCGGAACATATTCCAATAATGACTCTTCTATTTTTTCGATCTCTTCTTTCACTTCCGGAATTGCTTTTTGTATTTCTTCCATGGATTGACTGAGCTCTTCTGTCAGATCCTCCCTCATATTTCTTATGCTGCTGATAATTCTGGAGACTGAGCTTCCTTTCGACACCAGTTTTATTGTTTCATCGTAATCCACCTTCCATTGTTTATTTTCCCTAATCAACACAGTCCGCAATGGAAGTGTTAAGGGCTTATCACCAGTAATTGTCACCGTCGTATCAACCCATGAACTGTCGCCATCGATAACTGTTTTTCCTAATACAATCTCGTCAAGCGGTAAAATATTCTCACTTAGTTCTTCTCCTACTAAGCTGTCTTCTGTTGAGTACTTCTGTATCCCCCTCACGTCCTTGTCTTTGATTGCTCTCCAAAATTTTTCGGCTACATCAATAGGATATAGGTTTTCATCACAGGCTGTATTGAATAAACATACGAATGATAAAAATATTAGTTTGAATACAATGTTATGGTCGTTAATCATAGTTTTAATCCTGTCATGCCTTTAGGGTCTTTCCAACTTCGATTCTGAAATTCAAAAATAATTCCCCCGTATGATATTCTTGATGGCCACAACTTGTTGTCTGAGCTTCCATTGATCCTGACTCATCCAAATCATCATTCATTCTGGAAGATAATACCCTGCTATCGTTAAGGTATAGTCTATTTCACCCCATAATGTCCCGATAACATTACCATCGAAATTGCGCATTTTACGATTATGTTTATTACTTGCAACAAGATGCATATAATCACCGTTTACTCCATGGATTTAACAGGATAATTGATGTCTGACACACTTTTTAGCAAAATTATTAACCGGGATATACCTGCCGATATTGTTTATGAAGATGAGCTATGTCTGGCATTTCGCGACGTCAATCCGCAAGCACCTGTACATATTCTGGTGATACCCAAAAAACCAATCGCCATGCTCGCAGATGTCGCAGAAGAAGATCAATCATTACTTGGCCATTTACTAACAACAGCGAGCAAGATTGCAAAGCAAGAAGGTTTTGGGGAGGCATTCCGACTGGTCGTTAATAATGGTGAAGATGCCGGTCAATCAGTTTTTCATTTACATATTCATCTCCTTGCCGGAAGATCCTTTGGCTGGCCACCAGGTTGAAACAACATTAATTCAAGAGTAACTAGAAATAATTTTTATACAATAAAAGTAGATTTAAAAATGAAATATCAAACAGACGACCTTCGAATCAATGAAATAAAAACTCTCATGCCCCCTGCTGTGCTCCTGGAAGAAATTCCCGTTACGAAACAAGCCGCACAAACAACTTATAATACGCGACAGGCCATTCATGATATTTTATCCGGGGATGACGACCGTCTTGTGGTCATCGCAGGGCCTTGTTCTATCCATGATGTAAAATCAGCAACCGAATATGCCTCAAGATTAAAACTCCTGATCAAAAAATACTCAAATGACCTGTTAATTATCATGCGTGTTTATTTTGAAAAACCAAGAACAACCGTTGGTTGGAAGGGTCTGATTAATGATCCTAAGCTTGATGGAAGTTTTGAGATCAACCAGGGTTTACGTTTGGCCCGCAATCTTCTACATGATCTTAATGTATCAGGCGTTCCTGCTGGAACAGAATATCTTGATTTAATCACACCTCAATATGTGACTGATTTAATCAGTTGGGGTGCTATTGGTGCACGGACAACCGAAAGTCAGGTACACCGTGAACTGGCTTCTGGTCTGTCATGTCCTGTTGGTTTTAAAAACGGCACGGATGGAACAACAAAAGTAGCTGTTGACGCGATTGGTGCCGCAGTTCGCCCCCATCATTTTCTTTCTGTACGCAAGGAAGGTAATTCAGGGATTTTTTCTACTACAGGAAATTCAGACTGTCATATTATTCTTCGTGGTGGCAAGGAGCCTAATTATGACTCGGCAAGTATTGATAAAGTCGCTGAAGAATTAGAAAAAGCAGGGTTATTACCTAATATCATGATCGATTTCAGCCATGCAAATAGCAACAAGCAATATGAAGTACAATCGGATGTGGGTACGGACGTAGCTAATCAAATTGCAGCCGGTGATCGTCGAATATTTGGCATCATGATTGAAAGTCATCTGGTGGCAGGCCGTCAGGATATTATCGAAGGTCAGGAACTTGTCTACGGTCAAAGCGTCACCGATGCCTGCCTGGGTTGGGAAGAGTCAGAAATCCTGATCGGAAAGCTTGCGGAAGCCGTCCAGGAACGCAGGGCTTAGTTTACA
>CAYRXP010000193.1:0-3431 GCA_964428145.1 uncultured Enterobacteriaceae bacterium | reverse complement strand
TTGTGACCCAACTGAGACATTCGAGGAATTGAGCATTCGATTGCGTCTTCATGGTACTGTGCCGTCCTAATCGGGTGTTTAAATGGGCAGGTTAGGGTGAACGTCGAGGCCTGGTTGACGGAACTTGGGCTTGAGCAATACGCGGAGGCGTTTGCGGAGAACGGCGTCGACCTGAGCCTGCTTCCCGAGTTGACCAATGAGGATTTGAAGGATTTAGGCGTCGACCGATTGGTGGATCGCAAAACGATCCTCAAGGCCATTGCGCGCCTTTCCGAGGGCGAAGACGAACCAACAGGCGAACCGCCCACACCCACCACCATTGCCGGTGAACGTCGCCAGGTCACGGTGCTGTTCGCCGATCTCGCCGGCTACACCAAGCTCTCGGGCGAGTTGGGCGCGGAGGCGACCCACGCGCTGCTCAACCGCTACTTCGAAACCGTGGACGCCATCGTCGAGGGCTACGGCGGCAGCATCGACAAGCACATGGGCGACAACGTCATGGCGGTCTTCGGCGCGCCGATCGCCCACGACGACGATCCTTTGCGCGCGGTCCGCACCGCGCTCGACATACACGAGCGGATGGCGGCGCTCTCTAGAGAGGCGGGTCGTCTGCTGCAGGCTCATGTCGGCATCGCCAGCGGACAGGTCGTCGCCAGCGGCACGGGTAGCGAGGCGCACCGCGAATACACCGTCACTGGCGATTCGGTGAACCTGGCGTCGCGTCTTCAGGACAAGGCAGAACCGGGGGAGACGCTGATCTCTGACGCCTTGCGCCGTGTCGTCGCCGATGGCGTCGACTGCGACTCGCTGGGCGACATCGCGGTGAAGGGCATCGACGCCCCGGTCCGCGTGTGGCGGGTGAAATCGCTACGTGGGGCGGACGAGACATTTGCTCGCGTCACCTTCGTCGGACGGCGCGCCGAGCTAGCGCAGTTTGTCGGCGTCGTCGAGGCGTGCCAGGCGAGCGGCAACGGCCAGGCTATCGTCGTGCGCGGCGAGGCGGGCATCGGCAAGACGCGGCTGGTAGAGGAGTTGATAGGGATCGCGGCCGACAACGGCTTTGTGGTCCACAAGGGGTTGGTGCTCGACTTCGGCGTCAGCAAGGGCCAGGACGCGATTCGATCGGTGGTGCGCAGCCTTATCGGCGTCGCGCCCGGTGGCGGCAAGGAGGCACGCCAGGCGACCGCCGAGACGGTGATCACCCGTGGTTTGCTGTCGCCGGCGCAACAGGTGTTCCTGAAAGACCTGCTCGATCTCGCGCAGTCGCTTGAAGAGCGCGCGACGTATGACGCCATGGATAACGCGGCGCGCAACGAGGGCAAGCGAACGGTGGTCGCCGACTTGCTGCGCTGCGCGAGCGCGGAAACGCCCATCATCGTCGTCGTCGAGGACCTGCATTGGGCCAATCCGTTGATGCTCACACATCTCGCCAGGATGGCGGCAACCGTCGCCGACTGTATGGCGCTCCTGGTCATGACGTCACGCGTCGAGGGCAACCCGCTGGACCAGGCGTGGCGCAGCACGACGGGCGGATGTCCCTTGATGACCATCGACCTGGGCCCCTTGCGCAGGGAAGAGGCGTTCAGTCTGGCGGGCGTTTTCATCGATGCAACGAACCAGTTCGTCCTGGATTGCGTCGAGCGCGCCGAGGGAAATCCATTATTTCTCGAGCAACTTCTGCGCAACGCGGAGGAGCGCGGCGACAAGGAAGTTCCGGCGTCGATCCAGAGCCTCGTGTTGGCGCGCATGGACCGTCTGTCGCCGGTCGACAAGCAGGCTCTTCAGGCCGCCTCGGTACTCGGCCAGCGCTTCTCACTCGACGCTTTGCGTCACCTGATTGAGAGTCCACAGTATACTTGCGGCGAATTGATCGAGCACTATCTCGTCAGGCCGGAAGGGGACGGCTACCTGTTCGCTCACGCGCTGGTGCAGGAAGGCGTCTACACTTCACTTCTGACGGCCCGCCGCGCAGTGCTGCACCGCGCCGCCGCCGCATGGTACGGCGAGCGGGATCTTGTGCTGCGCGCGGAGCACTTGGATCGCGCGAACGATCCCGCCGCCGCAGCTGCCTATCTAGACGCAGCCGAGGCGCAGACCGCCGCGCTTCACTTCGAGACAGCGCTCCGGTTGACCGATCATGGCATCGAACTTGCCGAGGACCCGGTCACCAAATGCGACCTGATGTGCCTCCGCGGCGATGCCCTGCGGAACATGGGCGCCACCGAAGAATCGATCGCCGCGTTCGAAGCGGCACTCGACACAACCGGAGACGATGTCCGCCGGTGCCGGGCTTGGATTGGCATGGCGGGTGGACTGCGTGTTGCCGACCGCCAGAAGCCAGCTTTGGAGGCGCTCGACAAGGCGGAGGCCGCGGCGACTCGTTACGGTCTCGTTCCCGAGCGCGCGCAGATCCACTATCTGCGGGGCAACGTATACTTCCCACTTGGCAACATCGATGGCTGTCTTGAGGAACACGAGAAGGCGCTCGGCTTTGCCCGCGAGGTGGGTTCGACCGAAGGCGAGGCTCTAGCGCTTGGCGGGCTCGGCGACGCCCACTACTTACGCGGCCATATGCGGACGGCCTGCGAGCAATTCCGCGCCTGCGTCGAGGTCTGCCGAGAGCACGGATACGGCCGGATAGAGGTGGCAAACCGGCACATGGTGGGATGGACCCGGATTCATCTCATGGAGTTTGCAGAGGCGCTTGAGGACGCACTGGAATCCGCCAAGATTGCAGCCGAGGTCAGCCATCATCGAGCAGAGTTGCTCGGGCTCATGCTGGCAGGTAGAATCGAGCTAGAACTAGGGCATTTCCTCGAGGCCGAAGAGTATTTGGAGCGCGGGTTTGATCTGGCCCGAACGATGAGCGCCGGCAACTTCGAGGCTCAAACGCTTATCTTATTGGCGCGCCTTCGTTCCGCTCAAGGACGAATGCCGGAAGCGCGCGATTTCGCGCAGAGGGCCGTTGGCGTTGTGCGAGAGGTCGGCATGACGTTCATCGGTCCCGCTGTGCTCGCTGTTTGGGCCGCGCTGATTGAAAACCCAGTCGAACGTACGAAGGCGTTCGAGGAAGCCGAAGACATTCTCGACTCGGATTGCGTCGCGCACAATCACTTCTGGTTTGCCCAAACCGCTATCGACCACGCCCTGGCAATCGGCGAATGGGACGAGGCCGAGCGCTACGCCACGCGGCTCGAGGCGTATACGCGCGAGCAACCCTTGGCATGGGCCGACTTCATGATTGCCCGAGGACGCGCTCTGGCGGCGTGGGGCCGGGGAACCCGCACGGAAGGCTTGGTGACGGAAATGAAGTGCCTACGCGACCTCGCGGTCCGAAGTGGATTGAAGCTCGCCGCGCCCAACCTCGAGCGGGCCCTGGCGGCGGCGTAAGGTGGCCGTCTGGCAGTTAGGCAAGGTGACGACGATGGTCG
>CAYRXP010000192.1:0-3440 GCA_964428145.1 uncultured Enterobacteriaceae bacterium | reverse complement strand
AAAAGATTTGCAACTGCTGAAGACGTTTAGTCAGGATTCGAGTAAATCCAGGGAACCTTGTAATGCCAGCATACACGCCTGCTGACGCACCCGCTGTCTGTCACCCTGAAGTTGAGCCCTGGCGCTACGACGCGTGCCATCCTGGTGTACCCATGCAAAACAGACAGTGCCGACTGGTTTGTCTGCCGTTCCACCTTCTGGGCCGGCAATCCCTGTGATAGCAACGCCTATCTGAGCGTGACTGTTTGAGATTGCACCTTGCGCCATCTCCAGCGCCGTTTCCTCGCTGACAGCGCCTGAAGTCTCAAGCGTTTCCAGACGGACACCAAGACACTCCCGTTTGGCCTCATTGGAATAGGTGATATAACCCCGCTCAAACCATTGAGAGCTCCCAGAAATCTGCGTCACCAGCTCGGCGAGTCCTCCTCCCGTACAGGATTCAGCCGTCACCAACATTTCTTCTCTGAGCAATAAGACCTGCCCGAGACGTTCAGCCATATTTGTTGTCGTGCTATCCATTGTTATTGGTTGTCATTGGCTTATTTTATTCGGCTTATCTTCTTCGGCGTTGAAAAAATGATGTCAGTAACGAGACACATTCATCTTTCATTACACCACGTGTAATTTCAATCTTATGGTTCAGCTTATCTGTCCCCAATAGTTCAAATACGCTGCCTGCTGCGCCGGCCTTTGGATCCGTTGCGCCATAAACCACGCGAGCAACTCTCGCATGTATCAAGGCACCGGCACACATCACGCAGGGCTCTAATGTCACATATAGCGTCGTGTTAGGCAGGCGGTAATTTTGAAGTTGTTCCGATGCTGCCCGCAGGGCCATGATTTCAGCATGCGCGGTAACATCATTTGTTGAAATAGGTTTGTTCCAGCCTTCAGCAATACACTCATCGTCCATTACGAGAATGGCACCGACCGGAACTTCATCCTGTTGTTCTGCCTTTTTAGCAAGTGATAATGCATACTGCATCCAGTCTTCGTCATTCATCTCAGGTTAAAAGTGAAAGATGTAGGAATGAAACGTAATATACATTTGTTGTTTTTAAACACATCACCTTTCATACTTCACTTTTCACGTAATCATTCCCACTCAATAGTGGCTGGCGGCTTACTTGAAATATCATAGGTAACACGTGAAATACCATCGACCTCGTTAATAATGCGACTCGAAACCTTTTCCAGAAACTTATAAGGCAAGTGTGCCCAATGTGCTGTCATGAAATCAAGGGTAACAACTGCACGTAAAGAAACAACATAATCGTATTTACGACTATCGCCCATGACACCGACTGAACGGACGGGTAAAAAGACCACAAAGGCCTGACTGACTTCGTCATAAAGATCATTGACACGCAGTTCTTCAATAAAAATATTATCTGCAAGACGCAACAGATCGGCATACTCTTTCTTAACTTCACCTAATATTCTTACACCTAGACCTGGGCCAGGAAACGGGTGTCGATGGACTATGCTTTCAGGCAATCCTAACTGTAACCCAAGTTTACGCACTTCATCCTTGAACAATTCTCGCAAAGGTTCAACCAATTCAAATTGCATGTCTTCTGGCAGCCCACCAACATTGTGATGCGTCTTGATGACGTGTGCCTTGCCTGTTTTCGCGCCGGCAGATTCGATGACATCAGGATAAATAGTCCCCTGTGCCAACCACTTGATGCCTTTTAATTTGGCCGCTTCTTCAGCAAAAACCTCTATGAAGTTTTCACCAATAATCTTTCTTTTTTCTTCGGGGTCAGAAACACCCCTCAGTGCCTTCAGAAAACGGGATTCTGCATCGACACGAATGACCTTAACGCCCATATGTTCGGCAAAGTTTCCCATAACCTGATCGCCCTCGTGTAGGCGCAGCAAACCGTTATCAACAAATACACATGTGAGTTGATCGCCGATGGCTTCATGCAACAGGGCAGCAACAACAGAGGAATCCACTCCGCCAGATATACCCAATAAAACCTTATCCTCGCCAACCTTTTCTTTGATGGTATGAATCGCATCTTCTGCAATGTTGTCCATATTCCACAAGGACAGACAACCCGCAATCTCATGCAGGAATCTTTGCAGTATGGCTCCGCCCTGTTTGGTGTGCGTCACTTCCGGGTGAAATTGCACACCGTAAAAGTGTCGTTCTTCATCGGCTATCCCAGCGATCGGTGTATTGTCTGTCGAAGCCATGACCTTGAACCCTTCAGGCAACTCGGCGACCTTATCCCCGTGGCTCATCCAGACATCCAGTAGTCCATGACCCTCATTATTGGTGTCGTCCTGTATGTTTTTCAATAGTGTCGTATGGCCTCTAGCACGAACCCTTGCGTAACCAAACTCTCTCATGGGTGAAGATTCAACCTTGCCGCCAAGTTGCGCCGCCATGGTCTGCATGCCATAACATATGCCTAGCACTGGGACATCCATTTGAAAGACAATCTCAGGCGCTTTGATATCACTCTCAATCGTTACTGACTCAGGCCCACCAGAAAGAATAATTGCCTTGGGATTAAATGCCTGTATGTCATCTGATGACATATCGAAGGGATGAATTTCACTGTATACATTTGCCTCTCGCACGCGACGTGCGATCAACTGTGTGTACTGAGAACCAAAATCCAGAATAAGAATTTTTTCAGAATGTATATTGGTCATGCTTGAGCTAAAATTATTGAGCCAGTATTATTGAGTCAGGGTTAAACAACTTACAGTCATACGGCCAGGTTAAATTTTTATACTCTGTGTGTATCTATTCAAGAAGACTTACCACAAAGAACTACCTACTCCATTCTATAATTTGGTGGTTCCTTGGTTATCGTCACATCATGTACATGACTTTCACGCATCCCCGCATTGGTCAAACGGAGGAACTCTGGGCGTGTGCGCATTTCTTCAAGATCTTTACAGCCGGTATAACCCATTGCTGCACGCACCCCACCCAGTAATTGATGAATGATGACATCCAATGGACCTTTATACGGTACGCGCCCTTCAATCCCTTCAGGTACCAGTTTTTCGATTTCATCGTTCTCCTGAAAATAACGATCAGAAGAACCATGCTGTTGTGACATGGCACCCAGTGATCCCATACCACGGTAGGTTTTATAGGAACGCCCCTGATATAACTCGACTTCCCCCGGCGCTTCTTCCGTACCGGCAAACAATCCACCAATCATGATTGAATGGGCGCCTGCAACAATCGCCTTGGCGACATCACCGGAATAACGAATACCTCCGTCCGCAATAAACGGTATATCGGTCCCCTTGAGTGCCTCAGCCACATTGGCAACCGCACTGATTTGTGGCACACCGACACCAGAAACAATACGGGTTGTACAGATTGAACCGGGTCCGATACCCACCTTCACACCATCTGCACCCGCATCAACCAAGGCTTTGGCACCTGCGGCCGTCGCCACGTTGCC
>CAYRXP010000191.1:0-3476 GCA_964428145.1 uncultured Enterobacteriaceae bacterium | reverse complement strand
GTAAAGGCGACAATTACTTCTGTTGTACTGACCATATGAAAACAGAACAGAAAAAAAATTAGTGATGGATTTAAAATTAAAGACACACTCGGAAACATCATGGAGAGCGCTGCAGTATTTCAATCTCTATCGGTTTCTGATCGCTTCCTTATTTATAACTCTCATTTGGGTGGGGCAGCTACCAGAACCACTGGGTAGCTATGACCAATTACTATTTTCAGTGACTTGTCATCTTTATCTCTTTCTGACGATTATTATTGCGTTCTTCATCAAATTACAGGTACCACGTTACAATTTGCAGATAGGCGTACATGTGATATTGGATATATCTGCCATCAGCATGATGATGTATGCCAGTAATGGTCTGGGCAGTGGTTTTGGTATGTTGCTAGTCGTTGCGGTGATTGGCGGGAGTATTTTACGTGCTGGCAGAATTGCGATTTTGTTTGCTGCTGTTGCAACATTGATTGTGTTGGCACAGGAAGTTTACGTTCAGTTCTATAGATATTCACCCTTACCAAATTACACGCATGCTGGTTTTTTAGGCATCACATTCTTTATGACCGCTTTTCTGGGCCAGGTATTGGCCGCAAAGGTACAAAAAAGTGAAGCACTGGCTGAGCAGCGGGCAATCGACCTTAAGAACCTGGGCTTATTGAATGAGTATATTGTGCAGAGGATGCAATCTGGACTCGTCGTATTGGATGAAAACTACCAGATACGCCTGCTCAATGAAGCTGCGAGGCATTTGCTCGGCCTGGATGAGCAATATCATTACCAGAAACTGAAAAAAAGCGCCCCGGAGTTGTTTGAACATCTAAATGACTGGCACCAAAAAGGTGCTCAGCGTACGGTCATATTAAGACCTGCAAAAGGAGATGTTGATGTACAGGCATCATTTACCCGTTTGAACCCCGAATCTGAGTTTACTGTGTTGATATTTCTAGAAGATATTGCACAAATGCGGCAACACGCCCAGAGTTTAAAGCTTGCATCACTTGGCCGATTATCTGCGAGCATCGCACATGAAGTCAGAAATCCACTGGGTGCGATCAGTCATGCCAGCCAGCTTTTATCCGAATCAGAATTTCTCGGAAAAGAAGATGGACGCCTGATTAACATCATTACTGATCATGCCAGGCGGGTAAACAGGATCATTGAAAATATGATGCTGATTAGCAGCCGTGAAGCCGCAGTCCCTGAAAATATTAATATCGGCGAATGGATGACAGACTTCATTGCTGAGTTCTCAAACCAGAAACAACTAAAGAAAAATGATATTCATATTGGAACAAACTTTTATACTGTTGCGGTTCGAATGGATATCAGTCACTTACACCAGGTGATCTGGAATCTTAGTGAAAATGCAATGCGATATAGCCAGAGACGCCCCCTGATAGAGTACCGTTGGGGCGTACGTGAGGGCACTGGCAAACCCTATCTGGATGTGATCGATCACGGATCGGGCATGCCCGAAGACGTCGCTTCACAATTATTCGAGCCATTCTTTACCACAGATGTGGATGGTTCCGGTCTGGGTTTGTATATTTCTCGAGAACTCTGTGAGGCAAACCAGGCTTCTCTTGTACTGGATAAAAATACTTCCAAGGGTTGTTGTTTCCGGATACATTTCGCTCATAGTGAGAAACAACAGAGCTTATAGCTAATGAAAAAACCACTGGCGCTAATCATAGATGACGAGCCTGATATCAGAGAATTGCTGGAAATTACCCTGATACGCATGGACATTGATTGCCTGTCTGCTGAGAATTTACAAGAAGCATATTCACTATTAAAAAAACATAAGTTTGATATTTGCCTGACTGATATGCGTTTACCTGATGGTAATGGGTTGGAACTGGTCTCTTTTATTCAGGCGAAAAACCCGCAGTTACCTGTTGCGGTCATTACGGCGCATGGCAATATGGAATCTGCCATCCAGGCATTAAAATCAGGGGCATTTGATTTTCTCAGTAAGCCGGTTGATCTTGAAATTTTGCGTAGTTTGGTTAGAGCAGCAATTAAACTTAAGAAGCCGGAAACGGAATTGGTGTACGAACTTATTGGCAATACATCAATCATTGATGCTACCAGAAAAACGATTAGTAAATTAGCCAGGAGTCAGGCACCTGTTTATATCAGTGGAGAGACAGGAACTGGCAAGGAGTTGGTGGCCAGAATGATGCATGAACAGGGCGCAAGGTCTTCAGGAAAATTTGTGCCAGTGAATTGTGGTGCAATACCCACTGAATTAATGGAGAGTGAATTATTTGGACATGTAAAAGGCAGCTTTACCGGTGCTATCTCTAACAAGGAAGGATTGTTCCAAATTGCTGAGGGCGGCACCCTGTTTTTTGATGAAGTGGCTGAATTACCGCTGCATATGCAGGTTAAATTACTCCGCACCATTCAGGAGAAAACGGTGAGGCCTGTAGGCAGTACCAATGAAGTGCCTGTCGATGTTCGTATTTTAAGTGCAACACATCAGGATCTGAGTATCCTGGTAGGGGAAGGCAAGTTCCGACAAGATCTGTTTTACCGTATCAATGTCATTGAGATACATGTACCTAGCTTGAGAGAACGCTCAGAGGATATTCCTTTATTGGTGGAGCATATTATCTCACAAATAGGCAGCAGGACAGGACAGGAAATAACAAATTTATCCCAGGAGGCATTAAGCAAGCTCCAATCTTATTCATTCCCTGGCAATGTTCGCGAGCTAGAAAATATCCTTGAGCGAGCACTTGCCCTAACTGAAGGCGATGTTATTGTTCCCGAAGATTTACGTCTCAAAGAAATTCTTAGGAAATCAGAACATGAGAAACAAGAGCAAGCGGAGACCAATGCCGATTCCCTGGAACATCAACTTGATGATGTAGAACGCAATGCAATTTTGGATGTGCTCGAACAGACTCGCTGGAATCGAACCGCAGCAGCAAAAAAACTGGGTCTAAGTCTACGCGCTTTACGCTATCGACTAGAGAAATTTGGTTTAGCTAACAAACAAAAAAACTCGTAAGTTTTGTCAATACTATTTAGAAATAACGTAAATTGTCACTTTTAGACAATAATTGACCAAAATAAATAACAATAAACTATGATCACTTTCACACGGTTTTATCTAAGTAATTGTTTCTCTTAGATTAAATTGCTTGGCACAATATATGCCTCTGTGAACTTAGTCTCGCTGATAGAATTTCCTTAGGTAGGGACGAAAAGGATTCATGCCCAAAAGGAACATGAATAAATCAATTTAAATTGAGGTAGTTAAATATGAAAACGATCCAACAAGGTTTTACATTGATCGAACTGATGATCGTGGTTGCGATTATTGGTATTTTGGCCGCGATTGCGCTGCCCGCCTATCAGGATTATACCATCAAGTCACAAGCGACAGCTGCTTTGGCAGAGGCCACAGGTGGCAAGGTAGGGTTTGAGCTTGCAGTGGCTGATGGTGCTACGCCTAGTCTTACTGC
>CAYRXP010000190.1:0-3496 GCA_964428145.1 uncultured Enterobacteriaceae bacterium | reverse complement strand
GGAACCAATAAAAAACTTGAAGAGGATATAAAGAGCAGAATACAGACAGAAGCAAAATTACTGTATGAAAAGAAGATTGCAGAAGATATCTCTGAAGAACTAAAATTAATATCTACTCAGGACAGTTTAACAGGAATTAATAATCGCCGTCGTTTCGACGAAGCGCTTTATGATGAATGGTACCGTGCATCTCGTCTATCACGACCTTTGTCTCTCATCCTATGTGACATTGACAAATTCAAGGAATATAACGACACCTATGGTCACATGGAAGGTGATAAATGTCTAACACGAGTAGCGCATCTCATTGACGACTACGCGAGACGTGCGGGAGATATGGCTGCCAGGTATGGGGGAGAGGAATTTGTAATTATACTACCTGATGCTGAACAGGAACATGCCAAAGCAATTGCTGAACAAATACGCATAGCAATCATGGATCTTGATATACCACATGGTACATCGCCAGTCGCAAATATCATCACTGCCAGTTTTGGAGTCTGTACTAAAGCCCCAGACAAAGATACTTCCCCGAAAACATTGATTGAGTGTGCGGACAAGGCCATGTATATGGCGAAGAAACAAGGTCGAAACAAGGTTGTTTGGTATCAAAATTTCTCTGAAGAATAAACCTAAGCGAGACTTAAAATATCCTTGAAAATCTGTCTTACACTTTGTGTTGTATTTCTGTAATCATCCAAAAATACTTTTGCTGCATGCTGGGTATTGTTATCCAGATAATTCATTGAACGCACAAGACCAGCAATTTTATCCGACTCTTTTGAAAAGATACTGATTGACTTCATATCAAATACCCGCAGATGACTTTCAATCGTTTTAAAATAATCATAGGCATCTAACAGGCAGTCACTGTTTTCTTTATTTATTTTTCCTGCCTCAGTTAATTTTATCAATGCCCGACGGGTGCTTGTTGTACGCAGTGATTTATCTTCACAGCCATGTAGTAACTGCAAATAATGCGTCAGGAAATCAATATCCATTATTCCGCCTTCATCATGTTTTAAATCATATTTTCCTCTTCGACTCCCCAATTCATCCACCACCAACTTTCGCATATCTGTAATTTCTGATCTGAGATAGTCATCATCAAATTCCTGATAAACAGACGATGCAACTTTGGCCAGTGCTGAACTTGCGAAATTTCCACTGTCAACGACGACTCGACAACGTGTCATCATCTGACGCTCCCAGACTTCACGTTCGCCTTTATGATAATCTATAAAGGATTGTTCCCCGATGACCAACACACCTGAATTACCGTGTGGCCGCAAGCGCATATCTACTTCATACAACAATCCAGCTGGTGACAATAGGCCGATATATCGCATTAATTTGCGGACAAAGGATGAAATCTTAAAACCTAAATCCTGGGACCCCCCAGAATAAAGGAATATAAGATCCAGATCTGAACCAAAATTCATTTCATACCCAGCCATCCTGCCCATAGCAAGAATTGCAATATTATCCTTCACCTCAACATCATCACCTACCAGTATTTGAATTACACAAAATAATGTGGCCTCCGCAAGAGTGGTAAGTGCACTTTCGATCTCCTCTTGCTTATGCGTTTTCAAAAGTTGTGCTAACAGAATAGCCAACATGATTTCATTCTTAGCTATTTTGAGCGCTTCAAATTGTGTTTCCTGGTCATCTCCTGCAGATGCCTGTAGAAAATCATCGATCAACGATGCTGACGTAAAATCCAGTGGGGGGGTATTATCAAAAATGCTTGTTATTTTACGACCTCGAAAAAATACGAATCGTGTGAAGTACCAACTCGCACCGAAAAGCGTTGCAAGTAAATCCAGATTCTCAGGGCATTGTTGCCAATGATTCTTCTCACACAAGGCCAACCATCGATCTATACTGGAACGTGCAACATCCTCATGCCACGCAGTTGCCATGGCCATTTCCAGGGCCTTTTGTTGAGCACCTGTAGACAACATTATATTTCCTGTTCTTTTTAAAAGAATTTTATCGAAACATCCTCTGGCGACACTTCTTTGTCGGTTTAAATATTGATCAAATTTTTCCAGCGTTACACCATTATCATCACCTGCAAACCCCAGTGATCGGGCAATTATAAGTCTTTCCTCTTTTTCATCAGGAAGATCATGCACCTGTAATTCATCGATCATTTGCAAGCGATTTTCCAGTCGTCTTAAAAACAAATAACTCTCCCGAATATTCTCTGCATCATCGATATCTACCAACCCTATCTCTACCATATAAGTCAGTATTTTCAGGGTGTTCGTTTGTTGTAGGCCAGGATGATGTCTCGCATTGACTATTTGTAAGACCTGAATAAAAAACTCGATGTCGCGGATACCGCCTTCGCCCATCTTGACGTTCCAGCATCCTTCTTTTCGTCTGACAGCCGCCATCTCATCCTTGATGTCAATAAACCTCTCCAGATCATCCAGACTAAGCGTCTTTCGATATTTGAACGGATGTAAGCGCTCAAGCATATCTACAGCTAATAACTCTGAACCAGCAACAAATCTGGCACGTAACCATGCAAATTGCTCCCAGGTCTCCGTGCTTGCTTCATAGTAATGCTCTGTGTCATCTATTGACATGGCCAGGGGCGCACTTCTTCCCCAGGGTCGCAGGTTCAGATCAACACGATAGAGAAATCCAGTGGATGTGATTTCTTCAAGATTCCGGGTAAATTGGCGGATCCGTTGTATGACAGCCGAATGATATTCATTCACGTCTCCGGAAATATCTTCTCTGTTGGCACAGACACAAATCAGATCAACATCAGAACTATAATTCAATTCCTGCGCGCCTAATTTACCCATCGCGATTAAGGAAAGCGGTACTTCTTTACCTGCCCACTTGATATCTCCGTCTTCTTCAACCAGTGTGTGTAGCTTCATGAGTATTTTATCGGCCAAATCACTCAGTGCCAATAATATGTGCTCGTAGGGAGTCTTATTACCGATATCCAGAGAGGTAATTCTCAGAAGTTCACGATATTTCAATGACCTCAAACCTTCTACATTGGTCACTTTATCAATATTGGACAGTTCGCTTTGTTCCGACCCAATCAGAATTATTACTTTGGGCTGCCGACAAAGATAATGAAAAAGAAAATTTGATACGGTAATGATGTGTATAAAAACCCGCACCAATTCGATCGGATTTTCTTGTAGGTATTGACGAATACTATCTTCCTGAAGCAGCCGTTCCAGTCTCAATTCTGCGAGTTCTGGATTGGGGGACTGATCCAGCAGGTCTTTGTATTTAGAAATCATGACACTGATGGCTAATCGCCTCAGAAAATTGACCCCGAAAACTAACTTTGGCTAAACAACCTTACTGTACAATTCCCCACCTTTTTCTCTGAATTCTACTGCCTTTTCACGCATGCCATCTTCCAGCGCTTTTTGAACATCATCAATGCCCTGATTTTTTGCATAATCCCTCACATCCTGCGTGATTTTCATGGAGCAAAAATTAGGACCGCACA
>CAYRXP010000189.1:0-3518 GCA_964428145.1 uncultured Enterobacteriaceae bacterium | reverse complement strand
TGTTCGTGACGCTGTTTCTGGTGCCGTCGCTCTATGGGATCGGGATTGATGTGCAGCGGCGCATGAGCCGCATTTGGCTGGGAATTAAGAGATTTTTCGTACCCAGTTACCAGCCCGGCGAATAATCCCGGAGAATTCTATGAACGGGGCGGGAAGGTCATGGCCTTCTGGCCCCACCCTTTTCCGGGCGCGCCCTAGGCCGCGACCGGCTTTACCAACCTTCCTCGCCGATAAGCGGTACGAAAATAACGCCCCCGAGATCATCCTGCTTCAAAGTGCCGTCCGGCATTTTTGTAACCCGAACCAGGCTTTGACCAAAGCTGCGGCCGCCTACTGGCAGGACGAGGCGTCCGCCGTCCGCAAGTTGCCGGACCAAGGTCTCGGGGACTTTGGGACTGGCCGCAGCTACGACGATGGCGTCATACGGCGCCTCAACAGCGTGCCCTATCGTGCCGTCCGCACAGACGACCTTGATATTTTCGTAACCAAGATCAGCAAGTCGCTTTCGTGCTTCATCAGCCAGCGCCGCGTGCCGCTCAATGGAGACCACACGGTCGGCGATCTGCGCCAGAATTGCGGCCGCATAGCCGGAACCCGTGCCCACTTCCAATACCCTTTCGCCGCCCTTCAATTGCAGCGCTTCGGTCATCTTTGCAACGATATAGGGTTGGGAGATGGTTTGGCCGCAGGAGATGCGAAGTGGCCGGTCGTCGTAGGCGAACCGTTCCTGGCCTGGGGCGACGAACAAGTGACGAGGCACGGATCGCACGGCATCAAGAATCAACGGATCGTCCAATCCTCGGCCCTCGAGCTGACGATGTACCATTGCTTCTATCTGCTTGTAATATTTGTCCGTCATCGGTTGCCGTTTCGCTGGCGGTGCAAATTTGAGAATGAGGATAAAGGAAAGGCCCGGACACTCAAGCAGCGATGTCCGGGCCTTCTTGTGATCGACCGGCCGGCCTGGGATCTAGAACGTCGCATTCAGACGGACATATGCCACTCGGCCGCGCGGATCGTGGGTCCGGGTCTCGAAAGATCCGTCCGTGAATACGAATGGCGGCCTTTCGTTAAACAGATTTATTGCGCCAATTGTCAGGCGGGTGCCGCTCCAGGGGGCAAGCTCTGACAGGTCGACACTGTATTGCACATCAATCGTTGTGTGGCTCTTGACCTTGACCGCGTCGACGACATTGTTGAAGTCTCTTGTCCCGTCGGGCAACGTGCCAAAGGTCGTGTTCTCGTCGTCGAGAAACGAGCCAATGTAGCGCAAAAATACTGAAAACGCATGCCGGTCCTTGGCCCAATTGACATTCAAATTGGCACGGAAATCCGGCACTGGATCGGCAAAAATCTGGTCGTTTCGCCTATCAACCGCCTTGATTTTGACGCCGTTCGAGCCCGGCAAATTGTAGGTCAGGATATAAGTCGCTTCACCACCTATGCCCCAAGTTCCGTTCTGTGTGTCCCAGGTTTGTATGAACGATACATCGATGCCGGACGCATCGATAAATGCCGCGTTGATGTAATTCGCGATTATGCGCTGCAGCGCACCGGTATTGGGATCAAGAAAGACCTGAGTGCCGATCAGTCCGACCTCTCCGCCGATAAGGGCGCGGTCTGCTAGATCTTGCGGGTTTTCCTGCACAATCACATCCTTAAACTCGATCCGCCAATAATCGAAGGAAGCCCGGAACCCGACATCAAACGATGCCGTAAAGCCAAAATTCCAGTTGGTGGATTCTTCCGGCTTCAAATCCAGGTTTCCTTGGCTGAGGATCGAAATAAACGGAGCACCGGCGCCAGGGCGTTTATCGTCAACACTCACGAGGTTGGTCTGGTTGCCGAAAAGCTGGAATACTGACGGTGCACGGAACGATGTCCCAAACGATCCTCGGAGGACAAAATTGTCATCAATTCGCCAAATGGCGGCGATTTTCGGATCAATCGTATCACCGACCGAACCGCCGTAATCTTCGTAACGAACCGCCACCTGCAAATCGATATCGCTTGTCAGGGGTATGGCGAGTTCAGTGAAGAATGCATAAACATCTCTGGTATTAAGGAAGTCGTTGGCCTGACCGACAAAAGTGCGGTCACCGAGATTGGTGAACTCGTCGTAATCGTAACCAAGCGTCTCGCTGCGATACTGGATGCCGAAGGCAAAACCGACCGAGCCCGCGGGCATGTCAAAAAGCTCACCGGTGACCAGGCCATCAACCACCTTGGTCTTCGAGATAATGTCGATAACGACCGGTTGGGCGATCCACTCGAGCATAGACTGGCTATTGCGGACCGGCACGAATATGGGATTGCCATCGGCACCCAGGACCGGCAAGAAATTAGGGTCGAGGAGGATGGTTGAGGCTCCTGGATCGGCCAGGATGCCGGTCCCAAAGACGTTATAAAACTCACAGCCACCAACACCGGGTGAGCCTGTTGCCGGGTCGCAGCTTGGACCTCCTAGTCCCTGGATACCAAGAATGAGCCGCGACAGAACCCCATCGTGCGAGGTCAAGAGGAAATCGTTGCGGCCCCAGGTAAAGGCGAAATCCCAGGTCCAGCCATTCTCAAGATCGCCCTTGAGAGCGGCCATGGCGCGGAAGGTGTCCGAATCGTGGGTTGTTACGTTGGTTTTGAGCGTTTGGAATCCGTTTTCGACCTGCCCAATGCCGGGCGAGCGGCCCAGCCACAGTGCCGTTGCGAAAAACGTATTGAAGGGGTAATTGGCCGCAATCGGGATCGGTGTCGTAATAGGAAAGTTGGAATTGTTCCGGGTGGCGCGGTTTATGGCCAAGCCGAAATCACCATAAAACTCAATGTTTGATGTGACATCGTAGCTCCATTGCAAATAGCCTTGGCCGCGCGACTGATCGGGCACCAAATCAAACGGCAATTGGAAGTCGTACCCGCAAGCGCCGATTTCGGTCGTTGTGCCGGTAATGGGGTTGGTGAAAGTGGTGGTCAGGGGGATGATATCGGGAATCACACCGACTGCGGCCTGACACGACGGGTCAGGAAACTCCGGCAACGGGGCCAGTGCGTTGACGACCGGATCAAAACTGAGCCAAGCCTCGGGCACCCCCAATGCGGCAGCCACGGCAGGCGCCGCAAGCGCATAAACAGTTGGATAGACAAGTCCCGATAAGGAATCCGCGATGCCGTCGGCGCCGATAGCGATCGCGTTCGTGCCGAGACCGAGGAACGCTGCTGCCGCGGCCGGAATATTAATCACGCCTTCGCCGGCATCTGCATCAGGCAAACGAAACCCGACGACGGAGGAGCCGGGAGTTAAAATCGTTATACCTCCATCCGGAGAAATCGTCGGAAAGGGGATCAATGGCGGCGCCGAGTTCGAAGTGATTCCGAGCGCCGCAAATTCCGGCGGCAGAGGCAGCGCGGGAATTCCTGTCGGTAGCGAGTCTGGGACGAGGCCCGGCAACACCAACTGTTGAAAATCCGGCTGGACCTGATCATAGATCGTCAAGAAGGCCAACGTATCATCAAGGTTGCCCAAG
>CAYRXP010000188.1:0-3541 GCA_964428145.1 uncultured Enterobacteriaceae bacterium | reverse complement strand
TAAGTGAAGGGTCATGGCCCGGGACAATCTGTGTTACAAACAGGCAAGGAAAATGTTTCAATCGATAAGGTTGAGCCTATTGGACATTATGCTGTCAAACTAATCTTCGATGATGGGCATAATACGGGTCTATACTCATGGGCTTATCTCTATAATCTAGGCGAGAATAAGGATGAACTATGGAAGGACTACTTACAGGGACTTGAAGATGCCGGTTATAAACGTCAGGAAATTCCAGGTTAGGTTTATACCCATGATACTTGGAAATACAATATTCATAGCACGCCCGTTTGCATCCATGGCTGTGTTGCTCCTCTTTGCAGGGGGCGGCCATGCGGCATCGTCGCGCCTTGCCCTGAATGTAAAAGGACACACTTAGAACATTACATTTCCAAATATCATGGGCATAGATTAAAGATTTACCAAAAAAACAAAATGAATAGTAAATCGACAAACTTTGGGTATCAAAAAGTCGCACCGGAAGATAAAACCAGACGTGTTTCAGAGGTCTTTCGTTCTGTCGCTGCTAATTATGATTTAATGAATGACTTAATGTCATTTGGCGCACATAGATTTTGGAAGAGGCAGGCTGTTCACTTGTCGGGGATCAAAAAGGGTCAGTCAGTGCTTGATGTGGCAGGTGGCACAGGAGATCTGTCAATATTATTCCATCAGCGCGTAGGCAAGGATGGAAGTGTGCTGGTGACTGACATCAACAGAACCATGTTACAGGAAGGTCGGAATAAATTGATCGATGAAGGGATTATCTCCGGTATTGATTATGTGCAGGCAAATGCGGAAGTATTGCCATTTGCAAATAACAGTTTTGATTGCATCAGTATTGCATTTGGATTACGTAATGTGACCGACAAGCAGAAGGCCATCAGCTCTATGTTTGAGAAGCTTCGTTATGGTGGCTGTCTGATCATTCTGGAATTTTCCAAAGTTGAATTATCTGCGCTGGGGCGTCTATATGACGCATTCTCATTTAATGTAATTCCAAAGATTGGCAAGTTTGTTGCGAAGGATGAAGCGAGTTATCAATATCTTGTTGAGTCAATTCGTATGCATCCTGATCAGGGCACCCTTAAAGGTATGTTGGAAACAGCAGGATTTTCCAGCGTTGAATATTTCAATCTAGCGGGCGGTATCGTCGCGATACACAGGGCTTACAAGCTTTGATTGAGAAAATGAAGTCAGGAGATCGCCAACACCTTTTGCTTGATAGTGTCGAGAAAATGGTGAATAAAGTGTTATCTCTGGACGAAGAAACAGTGGCGTTATTAGCAACATTGACCGGGAACGTTATTGAGATCGATGTCCTGGATACAGAATTCAGGATGTTTATTCTACCATCTGGGAAGGGGATTACATTAGAGACAGATTATGAGGGAAAGGCAGATGTGGCAATCAAAGGAACACCTTCGGCACTGTTAGGTATGATCTCTGCCGAGAAAATTGGTGCGGGTGATGTCGAAATAAATGGCAATGTTGGGTTGGCGAAAAAGTTTCAGTCTATTTTAAGGGATGTGGAAATTGACTGGGAGGAATACCTGTCACAATTTGTAGGGGATATCGCTGCCCATAAAATAGGTAATTTCCTTAGACGAGTGAGTCGGTTTGCAAAAGAGTCTGGCAAGACCATTGGAATGGATATCAGTGAATATCTTCGTTATGAAAAACAAGCCTTGCTGGACAAATCAGAGGTCGATGAATTTAATCAAGCTGTAGATAATATTCGTGATGATGTTGAACGATTACAAAAACGACTGGAACGACTGGAAAAAGAGAACTCATGAAACTGGGTGAAATATCGCGATTAATCACTATCCAGAAAACGCTAATTCGTTACGGGCTGGACGAAATTGTCCTCGACTCAAATGGTTCGCGTCTAGTAAGAATATTGTTCTATCTCTTTCCATGGAACTGGTTTGGTAGAAAGCGGGGACCAAGAGGTGAGCGATTAAGGTGTGCGCTGGAAGACCTTGGGCCAATATTTATCAAGTTCGGGCAGATTCTGTCAACGCGCCGTGATTTTTTGCCAGAAGATATTTCACAGGAATTTTCAAAGCTTCAGGACAAGGTTCCTCCTTTCCCCGGGAAGGAAGCAAGACGCATTATCGAGGATGCGTTTGAGAAGAAGATTGACGAAATATTTATGGAGTTTGATGAAACACCTTTGGCATCTGCCTCTATCGCCCAGGTACATGCCGCTAAGATGAAAGATGGTCGGGAAATGATCGTTAAGGTGGTCAGACCGGATGTTGAAGAAATCATCCGCCGAGATCTGGGGTTGATGTATTTCCTTGCTGATAAAGTGGAACGCTATACAGAAGATGGCAGGCGATTAGGCCCGGTAAATGTTATCGCAGAGTTTGAGAAAACATTATTGGGGGAACTGGATCTGATGCGCGAAGCTGCCAATGCCTCACAACTACGTCGGAATTTTGCTGATTCAGACAAGTTATATGTTCCTGAAGTTTGCTGGGATTTAACACATAAAAATGTCATTGTTATGGAGCGTATATCAGGCATTGCTGTCAATGATATTGAATCGCTAAAAGCAGCCGGGATCGACCTGAAGTGGTTAGCAGAAGCAGGGATTGAAATATTCTTCACCGAAGTCTTGCGCGATAGTTTTTTCCATGCTGATATGCACCCGGGCAATATATTTGTCTCACGTCCGGAACCTGGCAAGCCGGCAAAAATCATGGTGGTGGACTTTGGCATTATGAGTTCACTTAGCGAATTTGACCAAAGGTATCTTGCTGAAAATTTTATGGCCTTTCTTGATCGTGATTATCAGCGAGTTGCTGAACTACACGTCGAATCCGGATGGGTGCCTGCCGGGACACGCATTGATGAATTTGAATTCGCAATCAGGACTGTATGTGAACCCTTGTTTGATAGGTCATTGAGAGAAATATCATTTGGAACGATGTTGCTACGTCTGTTTCAGACGGCCAGACAATTCGGCATGGTGATCATGCCTCAGTTGTTACTGTTACAAAAAACTCTGGTGAACATTGAAGGTCTGGGGAGACAACTCTATCCAGAACTGGATATCTGGAAAACTGCCAGGCCTTTGTTTGAGTACTGGATGCATGATCGCCTCGGTGTGCGTGGTTTGGCAAAAGGTTTGAAGGAAAATTTACCGAGATGGCTTGATCGTTTACCGGACTTGCCAAATAAAACTATCGATATCATCGAACGCCTTCGTGATGGCAAGATCCAGGTGGAATTAAAGGCGCCTGAATTAGAGAAAATCAGGACTGAGATAAGGCAGAGTAATCAACGCGCAGTACTGGCAACTATTGGATCTGCATTCATCATTTGTGCGGCAGTGATAATTGGGTTGGACGGGTATTCACCTGCCATGGTTGGTGGTGTTCCCTATTTGACATGGCTATTTGGTGGAGTGGGGTTGTTGCTGCTGTTATTTTCTATGAGTGAATAATTCGTTAATTCTTTTAAGGACATGGGCTGCAGTTATTCCTGCCATTCCATGTTCTGACTGCGGAGGTTGTAAACAGTGTATATG
>CAYRXP010000187.1:0-3598 GCA_964428145.1 uncultured Enterobacteriaceae bacterium | reverse complement strand
CAAAAAGACTGCGGAAAGACTCATCATTGAAATGCGTGACCGTCTGAAAGACTGGGAGTTAAGTTCTGTTGCCAGTAGGTCAGCAGATAGTGCATCGGGCCGTGCAAGCAGCCAGTCTGACGATGCTGTCAGCGCACTGATAGCACTTGGTTATAAACCACAGGAGGCCAGTCGATTAGTCTTTGCAGTCGCCACAGATGAAATGACCAGCGAAGAGATTATTCGCGGAGCACTCAAGGCCTTCATAAAGAAATAATGGCCAGTGAATTATGAGTCATATTGATTTCCAGACAATAGATTTCCAGCCTTCTGACATAATCTCGCCATAATTCCTTCGTAATATGGCATATCAATGAATGGGGCAAAAATTAACCCGATTGGCATATTGAAGCGTTAAAAGGGAAAATAGCACATTAAATAATTATGACTGCCGAGCCTAATCCAAATATCGTCTCCACAAGCACCGCTGAGGATGTTGCGGCGGATAATACCCTGCGCCCAAAACGGCTTGTAGATTATATCGGACAACAGTCTGTCCATGAACAAATGGAGATATTCATTGGTGCCGCACGCAAACGCCAGGAACCTCTGGATCACGTATTAATCTTTGGGCCACCCGGCCTGGGGAAAACGACATTAGCACATATTATTGCCAATGAAATGGGCGTAAACATGCGCCAGACCTCCGGGCCTGTACTGGAACGACAGGGTGATCTGGCAGCACTGTTGACCAATCTGGAGCCTAATGATGTCTTATTTATCGATGAAATCCATCGTCTAAGTCCAGTTGTCGAAGAAGTGCTTTATCCCGCCATGGAAGAATACCAAATTGATATTATGATTGGCGAAGGCCCTGCCGCAAGGGCGATCAAGCTGGATGTACCGCCCTTTACACTGGTCGGCGCCACTACCCGGGCTGGCCTGTTAACCTCCCCCCTCAGAGATCGATTCGGCATTGTACAGCGACTGGAATTTTACAGCGCTGATGAACTGTCCAGTATTGTTAAACGTTCCGCCAATATCCTGGAGGTAAAAATAGACGATGCCGGTACCAGGGAAATTGCTGCACGCTCAAGAGGCACGCCACGTATTGCCAATCGCTTGCTGAGACGTGTCCGTGACTACGCTGAGGTCAAATGTGATGGTGACATCACAGAGGCGGTGGCGAACAAAGCATTGGATATGTTGAATGTCGATGTGCATGGTTTTGACGTAATGGATCGTAAATTATTGCTGGCCATCATCCAGAAGTTTGATGGAGGGCCTGTTGGGCTCAGCAATCTCGCCGCGGCCATTGGCGAAGAACGTGACACCATTGAAGATGTGCTTGAACCTTTCCTGATCCAGCAGGGCTTTTTGATGCGCACCTCAAGAGGCCGTACCGCCACAAAAACCGCCTATCTGCATTTTGGACTGGATGCCCCAAGGACGATTGACTCAGGGACGACCAAATCAGAACCGGATCTGTTTAATGAGTAATGAGCCCGCTAAAAAAGAATTTACCCTGCAAGTGCGTGTCTATTACGAAGATACAGATGCTGGCGGTGTTGTCTATCACAGTCACTATCTCAACTTTATGGAACGCGCTCGCACTGAATGGTTACGCCATATTGGCTTCGAGCAGAATGCCCTGATTGAGCATGATGGAATTTTATTTGCCGTGCGAAAAGTGAATATAGATTTTCATAAACCAGCACTTTTTAACGAGCTGCTTAATATCAAAACCCGGATTGTCCATACGCGAAGAGCCAGTCTGGTTTTTGAGCAGATCATTTTTAATCAATCTAAAGAAACCATTTGCAAGGCAGAGATCAAGATTGCCTGTCTCAATAGCAGTACGATGAAACCCGAACCTATTCCTGAAAATATTTTACTGGAGCTGAATTAATGTCAACTACAACTGATCTTAGTTATTTGCATTTAATTCTGAACGCAAGTTTGCTGGTTCAGCTGGTGATATTGTCGTTAGTCATCACTTCGTTTGTTTCATGGACAATGATTTTTAATAAACGTGTTATGTTAAACAGGGCAAAAAAAGAAGCTGAAAAATTTGAAGGTCAGTTTTGGTCACTGGAAGATCTATCGCCACTTTATAATCGCATTTCCAATAGCAGAAACCCTTTGACGGGCATGGAAAAAATATTTGAAGCAGGCTTCAAGGAATTTGCTCGCTTAAGGAGCCAGGAAAATATTCTGCCGGATGCCATTATTGAAGGTGCACAACGTGCCATGCGCATTGCCATGAACAAGGAAATGGATGTCCTTGAAACCAATCTTTCATTTCTGGCAACCGTGGGATCAACCAGCCCCTATGTTGGTTTGTTTGGCACAGTGTGGGGCATCATGAACAGCTTTCGTGCCCTGGGCAATGTACAACAGGCCTCCATCGCATTGGTAGCGCCAGGAATTGCTGAAGCATTGATCGCCACGGCGATGGGCTTGTTTGCCGCGATCCCGGCCGTGATTGCCTACAACCGTTATACAAATGATGTTGAAAGATTAATCAGCCGTTATGACATATTCATGGATGAATTTTCATCCATTCTTCATCGGCATGCACATTCTTAGGATGTGAAAAGTTAAAGGTGAAACGTAAAATGTGTCAAAAATATTATCAGATGCCGGCAGATGCTTCCCACGGCGTGCTATGCACAAATCATGAATCGTTCTTTGCTTTTCACTTTTTTACTTTTAACACTTCACTTATAAAAGAATGAGACAACGCATACGCAAGCGTCCTATGTCAGAGATCAATGTTGTTCCCTACATTGATGTGATGTTGGTGTTACTGGTGATATTTATGATCACCACTCCCCTGCTCAGTCAGGGGGTAAAAATCGATCTACCACAGGTTCCATCGAAACCATTACAGACAGAACAGAATAAGGAACCGGTAATCATAAATGTTGATGCGGCGGGAAATTTCTATATTAACTATGGCGAGGATCAGGATAAACCTATTAGCTCTGAAGATTTGGCGAATCGCGTTAATGCTCTTTTGAAATATCAACCTGGGATTCCGGTGTTAGTGGGCGGTGACACGAACGTCCCTTATGGGCGAGTTATTGGATTGATGGCCTTGTTACAGAGCGCAGGCGTCCCCAGTGTCGGCATGATCACTGAACCTCCGGAGAATTGATGTCCAATGAGACTCGGTTGGTTTACGACACTCAGTTCTTCTGTGCTTTCATTAATACTGCATCTGGTCGTTGGGGTATTGTTAATATTGAGTTTTGAATTCACACCGCAACCAAAAACTCAAATTCGGCAAGATGTAAATATTGTCCAGGCAGTAGCCGTTGATAAAAAACAAGTCGAGCTTGAATTAGAACGAATCAGAAAAATTGAAGAAGAAAAACATAAAAAAGAAAAACAACGTCTGGAAGAACTGGAAAAAAAGGCCAATAATCTAGAGAAAAAACGTAAGGAAGAAGAGAAAAAACTGGCCGAGGCAAAAAAGAAAAAAGAACAGGAACAAAAAAAACTTAAAGAAGAACAGGTTCGCCTGAAAAAACTGGAGAAAGAAAAAGCAGAACTTAAGAAGAAACGAGAACTCGAAGAAAAAAAGATCAAAGAAGCTGAAGCGAAGGCAGATAAG
>CAYRXP010000186.1:2477-3621 GCA_964428145.1 uncultured Enterobacteriaceae bacterium | reverse complement strand
CCCTATCCTCTACCTCCAGCCCCGCAATCTTCGTCTCTATGTTTTCAAGCGCTAGCCTCCAGCCTTCGATTTCGTTTTCCCTACTCGCTAATATATTCTTAAGATCGTTATTTGATTCTTGTAGAGTTTTTAGTTTGCTTTTCACCTCAGCTACCTGTGCGATAAGATCCTCGTTTTCTGCATAGCTTGCTGTTGTGAAAAAAATCAAAGAAGCGAATAAAACCAAAGTGAGTTTATACATATCCGTAATTTCCCTTAACTACCTGACTTGATATACCCGATTGACAGTTGAGAATAGTTGATCGCAAGAATTTATCCAAGTTTCACTACAACTAAACCATCCGTTAAGTGTGATACCCTCTGGCGCGTTCAAACAGGTCTGTTATCCAGTATGCCTGTGCGCCAACGGCGGCAAATGGTAACAGTATCCATGTCACATTAAATAATGCCAATATTAGAACAATGATACAAAAATCGGCACGACTGAGCTTATGGAAGATATAGATTATCCAGTCCAGCCTATCTTCAGGCTGCCTTGGCTCCGATGCCTGTTCTTTCCGACTAATTGCGTTGGGATTTCTGTTCTTTTTCGCTTCGTGTATCAGGTCAACGATGTAATCAATGAATGCACCTGCGGCTGCGGCCAGACCCAGCCAGAACCAGAATTGCTGTCCGTTGACTTGCGCTGTGCCATAGCCTAAAGCAGTAAAGAAACTGGCATCAACGATCCAATCTGACATGTCATCCAGTTTTGCGCCGAAATCGGAAGACAGCTTTTTAATTCTGGCGACCTCGCCATCACAATTATCGAAGGTATAGCTCGCAATCAATAACAATCCGCCAATAATCCCTGCGATCCAGCTACCCTGGGTAAAACAGGCAGCGCAGGCCAAGCCTAACAGTAGAGAGGTGCAAGTGATCTGATTGGGTGTGACAGGCATTTTCAGAAGAATGGGAGTTAATCGATAAGATAGATGTCTTACCAGTGGAAATATTTGATTGGGCGCGGTCAGTGTATAGTTGTGCGTCGTGGTGGCTTCACTATCCATTTGTTTATTCTACCGTGATCATAGCGGGAATGGCACGTCGTACCGTGATCATAGCGGGAATGGCACGTCGTACCGTGATCATAGCGGGAATGGCA
>CAYRXP010000186.1:0-2377 GCA_964428145.1 uncultured Enterobacteriaceae bacterium | reverse complement strand
ACCGTGATCATAGCGGGAATGGCACGTCGTACCGTGATCATAGCGGGAATGGCACATCGTACCGCGATTAAGTTATATTACGTTTACCAAAATTATAATCATTTTATTTCCTGATAAATTATTCCTGACGAACTATATGCGCGCACTTCCCATTTTTGGCCTGATATTGGGTCTGTTAATTTTTGTTCTGTTAATTCTCTGGCAAGGCATTGGGGATATTTTTGATCTGCTCGCCACGTCAGGCTGGGCGTTGCTAACCCTGCCGATTGTCTGGGCGCCTTGTCTGCTTGCGGCAGCCATTTCCTGGCGAATGTTATTCCCGAAAGACCATACGCCGGGTTTTGGCACTGTATTTAAAGCACTGTGGATTGGTCGGGCTATCAATACACTTCTACCGGTCGCGACGATTGGCGGTGAAATTGCCAAGGCCAGACTGGTGACAGTCTGGGGAACGAGAGGCATTGATGCCAGTGCTTCCGTACTGGTTGACAAGACAGTGCAAGCGATGGCGGTTGCCATATGGGCCTTTATCGGAACACTATTACTTGTTCATCTCGCCTTGGATGACGAACTCGCTATTGCTGCCATGCTGGGGATTATTGCCTTAGCGGCCGGCTTACTGGGATTTATACTGGTTCAGCATGCCGGCATCGTTGGTTTTATGGCAACGGCCGTTGGCAAGTTCGTCAATTCAGATGGCTGGGAGGAAATCAGCAATAATGCCCAAGAAGTTGATGCACTTGTCCGCGTCATCTACCAAGATTACCGCAGTGTTACCATTTCGACACTTTGGCGTACCTTTGGTCTCGTGTTACAGACCTCTGAAGTCTGGCTTGCCTGCTATATCCTGGGTTTCCCCATTAGCTTCATCGAGGCCTTGATGCTGAAGAGCCTGACCTCAACCATTAGTGATATCGCATTCTTTATACCAAATGCCTATGGGGTTCAGGAAGGCGGTTATGTTATGCTGGGCGCCTTGCTTGGCATGACAGCAGATCTTGCGCTGGCAGTATCGCTGGCAACAAGAATTCGGGAGTTGGTCATCGATATTCCCGGCCTGCTAGTCTGGCATAATATAGAAAGTAAATTGCTCCTAAAGAAACAGAAAATATATAATTAAATCAATATGTTGTATTTTTCTTGATGATTACACATAGAATTAAAAAAAACTTCCACACATGTAATCTAGTAAAAAAAGCATGAGGAAAAGGTAGATAAACAATAGTTATGGCTTCAAGCACTTACGAAATAGTATTTTATCTTTTTCTGCTGATTAATCTCTGCGCCATTGCTTATTTATTGTTCGCCAATTTCTGTATTATTGAACTTCGAAAAAACATAAAAAGACCACACACCCCTTCCGGTTTCACACCACCTGTAACTATTTTTAAGCCCATCTGCGGTTTGGAACAGGACATGGATGAAAATCTGAGATCATTTTGTGAACAGGATTATCCCGAATATCAAATTATCTTTGGCTTACACGGCGAAGATGATGCTGCAATTCCCGTTATACAAAAAATTATCGAAGACTATCCTCAATTGGATATGGCAATGGTCACAGACGCTCGATTACATGGCTCAAACCACAAAGTCTCTAATCTGATTAATATGTTCCCCACTGCCAGACATGAAATCCTGATTGTTTCAGATAGTGATATGCGTGTCCGTAAAAATTACCTGCATGATATTGTGGCGCCGTTTGCGAACGCGGCGAATGGTGCCGTCACCTGTCTCTATTCGGGACGTACAGACGATGGCATGGCATCGAAACTAAATGCTATGTATATCAATGAATGGTTTCTTCCTTCAGTTCTAATCTCTAATGCACTGAAAGATATTAATTACTGTCTGGGAGCGACCATGGCCGTCCGCCGTGAAATATTGACAGATATCGGCGGCTTTAAAGCGCTGGCTAATTATCTGGCTGATGATTATATGTTGGGACAAATGGTCTCTGATCGCGGCTATAAAGTACATTTATCGCACACTATTGTAGATAATTTATCTTACGAACCAAGTTTTAAGTCATTGTTTTTACACGAACTTCGCTGGGCCAGAACACTAAAAACCGCGGAACCTCTTGGCTATATGGGCACATTCATGACAGATACATTGATCATCAGCATCTTCACCGCATTTTTTGCATTATTATTCACACAACATACGTTTCTACCTGCCTCAATTCTGGGGATTACTATTACTGCTCGAATTTTGTTACACCTGCAGGTATAATCCGCGCTTAAACTGAATGCCAGTGGATCTTTGTTATTAATCCCTGCGCGAGAGCTGATCACTTTCATCATCCGAATCGTAAGTTTCACGCGGAATTCGATTGAGTCGCGAAACTCGACTTTTTCATTAGATGATGATGGGG
>CAYRXP010000185.1:0-3633 GCA_964428145.1 uncultured Enterobacteriaceae bacterium | reverse complement strand
TTAAGGCTGCAGAGACAATATTATGTAAGGCCTGATCAAGTTCCTCGCGACTGATATTGCCGTTGGTGACATGTCGCAACCATTGATCCCTGCGGCTGAGCATGTCTGCCAGTAATTGTTTTAACCTTGGCAGGTCATTATCCAGATGTTGCAGGAGCTCAGAGACAGCTTCGGACCAACTTTCACCACTCTCAAGTTCCATGATGGTGCGTTCTGCTGCTTGCAGATAAAGATCACTTGCGTCATCCAGGGTCTCCGGTTGTGCGCCCAGTTGTGACAACATCGGCATTTGTCGGGTGATGCTTGAACATAATGAATCAATCGTCTGTATTCGCAGACGCCCCGGATTATCCTGTAAGTGCCATTGTTGAGTCTCGTCTCGCTCGAGTACTTCCCTCGCAAGTAAAAAGGTTTCTTCTTTGTATTCATCTTCCGGGGTTTCACCACCACGAGCAAGGTCAAGTGCTGCAATAATGCGCCCACGCATTTCTGCGGCGGCCTTGCGCGTGAAGGTGATGGCAATAATTTCTTCCGGAGTTTCAACGCCAGACAATAGCCTTAGAAAACGACGGATCAGTAATTCAGTTTTACCTGAGCCCGCGGGGGCACGCACAATGAAAGATTGCTCTGGATTCAGCGCAGCCTTGCGTTGTTTGCTATCTGTGATGTTATTCATTATTCATTGTCCGTTAAGTTTTCTGAACCCTGGGCCAATTCATTGATGCGACAGAAGGACCCGAGATCACAATAATCACAGGTGTTACTTTTGTAGGGGTCCACGCGCGCATCACCATCTCGAAAATTTTTCGCCAGTTTCGTCAGGTTCTGATCCCAGAAATCGAACAGACCCTGCCAACTTTCAAAATCTTTACTAATTCTGGACTTTGATAATGTCATTACTTCCGGAATGCCAGATTTATTTTCTTTGTCCTTGTCTCCACCTGGGTCTTCCGCCAGACCAACAAACTTCATTTCGCCACGTCGTATCTGCCCGAAGACCACGGCAGAGATATGGCCTTCTTCTATAATGGCGTAGAGTGGCAATTGTGGTTCGTCCGGGCGCTCATCCATCCAGCTGGCGATTTTTACCTTGCCAGTCTTGTAATCAATGATGACCAAACTTCCATCAGGGAGTTTATCCACACGATCCAGTCGGGTTTGAATGCGCAGTCCTTCGATCTTGAAGATATGTTCCTGTTCTCTCTCGATGACTTCAAATGGTTGGCGTTGCCTTTCCAGAGATAACCATTCATGCATCATGGTCTGCAGCCGATTTTGTTCGATCAACATAAATCGTGCAGTCGCCGTGAACGGATGTTGTGACTGGAAACGTTTGATGACTTTAGCCGCACACTGGTTGATATCTAATGCGAGTGCGCCTTCTGTTAAATCAATCAACTCCTGATGTGTGCTGATTTTTCCCCAGAAACATTGCAAACACTCATGCACGAGTTGACCGCGGTCCATCGGACTTAGACCAATATCTGGTTCTGCCAGTGATTTTGCACCAAGACGATGTTTGGCAAAGGCGCGGAAAGGACATGCAGCCTGATCTTTAAATAAACTTGTGCCGCCACTGACATGTGCATCTTCTGCTTTCGGCCTCTGTGCCTCTGCATCTTCCACTTTCGGTGCCTGTTCATCGTTTAATTGTTCGATGTTTCTGGAGGCGAAGATTGATGTGGCATAATTTATTCCTGAATGGATTTCTATTTTTTTCGTCGCATATTGTTTTAACAAGGGACTTGGCCTAAGTTCTCTGCCCGCTTCACTTAAAGGTGTACTGAATATGACTGTTTTCGCCGAGGCTGCTAAACGGTCCGTGATCCGCCGTGCGTATTCCAGCTCACGCTCGGCAGAGGCATGGGGTAATTTTTCCTGCCTTTGTAATTTGATGGGTAAAAAAGGATTGGCTCTTGCCGGTAATGGCCAGATTTCTTCATGTAGACCCATGACCCAGAGTTGATCGAATTGCATACCGGCGGCTTCTAACAGCCCCATGACCTGAACCGGGACTTCACCTGTTTCTACCTGATAGGTTTGTTCCCTGGCCAGGCGTTGTAATTGCGAAAGCGCGCTGCGATAGTTTAAATTGCCTGCCACCAGGTCTAAGGATGCAAATTGATCAAGCATTTCGCGCCAGGCTTCTATGGTTTGAAATTCATCACCCTGGCATTGTCTCTCTCCCGGCCAGCCAAATGCGTTTAACAGGGCGATAAAAGATTCAATCCATTCTGTGCAGCTTTGTTGATTATGGAGTGATTGGAAAACTTCTCGCCATTTTTTCAATGATTCTATTAACTGTGCGCAATGTTCTGACCAATATTCATCTTTTTCCAGTTGCTGTTGCAAGATGGTAAGAAAGATTTCTGGTTCGCCCTGCTCTCTTAATTCTGCATCCAGTTGCGCGCGCGCGATCATCTCTGTCTCCGCACCGCCCAGGAAGGGGGAACGTAATAAGGCACCCAGGTCTTCTAATGGTATGGTTTTACTTTCCAAACCAAGAATGGCAAATGCGGCATCAATCACTGGATAGTCGGCCAAAGGCTGACCTAAAGACAGATTATAGGGACGATTGTTGTGCGCCTGTCCGTCGTTGGTAAATAGATTGCTCGGAGTGAGTACATCATCAAAAATATTTTCAATGTCACTGTGCAAGGTTTCCAGTTCCGGTATGACGATACCGATTGAGGTATTTGCATCTGCCGTGAGTAAATCTCTCGCCCAGTGCGCAATGGCCTTTATCTCATGTCGCGTGTCTGCAACAGTGGTACAACTCACATCGACATTCTGGTCGCTTACAGCTTGTTCCTGAAAATGTTTGATCTCGCAGCCCGCCTGTTCCAGGGCCTGAAGCAATGATTGCTGAATGGGTGTCAGTTCATCAAAACCGACTAAACAAAGTTTTGTTGCCGATTGCGTTGCCCACTGTGAGACATCCTTTAATAAATAGCCTTCGAGGCTTGCTGTATCCAGCCAGTTATTTTTTTCGCAGCGTTGTTGATAGGTTTTAACCCAGGACTGGAATGCAAAGGCATCCTTGTTCAACCAGAGATCTTCCGGGAAAATCTCCAGTTGCCATTGGCGAGTGAGTTCCCAGGCATCATATGCCTTCGATGCAGCCGCCGCAGGTTGTAATAATCCTTCTGCAAAACTGGAATCAGCGACAATCTGCTGCCAAACCCATTGCTGTTGCTGGGAGTTTAGCAACATGGGCACCTCTTTTTGTTGCGCTGCGAAGTCATCCCAGGTTCGCAGCATCCAACCAGCCCAGGGTAAGATATCCGGCGTTTCCCAGACTTGCTTTTGTGCTGATAACTGATCGGATATGTATTGTTGCTGCAATGCTCGACCTAGACGCCTGGTAGGCGTCACGATGGTGAACCCTTGCCCGATTGATTGTCTAATTTCCGTATTCATGATGGGGAAATCATTCTATCTTATTCCCCCTAAAGGTTTCATTACTATGTGCAATACTGTAGTGAAGTGCTAGCCTTTAGCATGGGGAACCATGGGAAAACAAGATGCAAAATAAGCAGCTGTTAAAATCCGAGGAATACGAACTGGTAACTGCACACGCTTCTGGTTCATCATCTATATGTACCTCGATTGAACCTGCGCGACATGTCCCGG
>CAYRXP010000184.1:0-3634 GCA_964428145.1 uncultured Enterobacteriaceae bacterium | reverse complement strand
AGCCGTGGTGGAACAGTCAATAAGACCTTGACCAGAAGGCATGAGTGCGCCCACAAGATTATCTTGCCAGTCGGTAACGTCAACGGCGCACATGCTTGTGCCAGATATTGTTGCCCCCAGGGCTATATCACATTGACCGGCAAGGGCAGCGGTGCGGTTGGCACGTAATCTATCCATCATGTCGTAGGCCAGAAAGATTGCCTGGGTGCGTTGATAGGCGCCATGATTTGTTTTGAGCGAATTAGCTTGTAGTGCAGCAATCCCTAGCAGGCCAATGGATAGGATAAGTAATGAGATCATTACCTCCAGCAGCGTGAAGCCATTCAGATATTTTATTTTGTGAAAAGTGATCTTTTTACGCATGAGTATCCCTCACAACTTATGGGCAGGTTTGCTTTACAAATGAAACAAGGCCGGATAATTGTACGCTGATGACACGTATATCTTCAGCAGTACAACTGTCGGCAGTGAGGGTGATTGCAATTGGATTTGGATTCCATTCTTGATCAATAAATCCAGTTGACTCATATGCTATACTGCTATCAGTACTGACCAATGTGGCATTTTCAATTGCATCATAACTTCGGAGCACAATATCTTCTGCATCGATATCATTTTCATCATCAACATCCAACCGTATTTGCCAACCGAACGCCCAATCTGTGTCGCCGTTGATTGATATTACCCTGACATTGTGCCCACGGTTAACGGCTTCATTCCGTGCAACATGTATGGCAGTCAGTACATCATTTGTTTGGGTGGTAAGGCGGCTGCTTTTAATAAAGTTTCCAAAAGCTGGGATGCCTATAGCAAGCAATATCCCACCACAAACAACAGCAGCCATCAGTTCTATCAGGCTAAACCCGGATTGCTGATTATTGTGTTTGTATCTATGCATTTACATTTATCCGAAGGTATTTATCTCAAAGCATTTATAGCAAAGATGTTTGGTCTTTTTTACTCTTTCCAGATAAATGGTATTTAACTACCGATAAATGGCAACCCCTGGAGTGATTTCTGTGAACTACTTGGCATATTAAGATGAGCAAAAGAGATTGTATCGTCATTGGCGGGGGCATTATAGGCATGACTACAGCCAGAGAATTAGCCATGCGTGGCCTTTCCGTGTCATTGTTTGAAAAAAATAAAACAGGGTGCGAATCGAGTTGGGCAGCAGGGGGAATATTATCTTCCATGCGGCCCTGGTCAGAGGAGCCACATTCATCTGAACTATCCAAGCTTGGAAAGGAATGTTATGCAGATTTTGTGGAAGAACTTAAGCAACAAACAGGCATTGACTCGGAATATTATCAATCTGGATTATTGACGATAAATGAAACGGATATCAAACAGTCGAGGCAATGGGCCGATAAAAATAAAGTTATCATTGCTGAAAATTACAAAGATTATCCAACGGATATGCGAATTCCCGCCAATTCGATATTTCTTCCCGAGATTGCACAGGTCAGAATTCCAAGATTGCTAAAGGCACTGCGCGCCAGCTTGTTAAAACTTGGAGTTACCATTTTTGAAAATTCTGCAGTTACTGGGCTGGAACTGGATAAGCGCAGATGCAAATCTGTGCAGCTTGGGAGTGAAAAATATTATGCGGATGCATTTATTATTTCTGCAGGTGTCTGGAGTGAACAGGTCCTGGGGTCAAATAATTGTGGGATAAAAATAAAACCAGTCATGGGGCAAATGCTTTGTGTGAAATTTGCCGAGCAACAGCTTGAAACAATGGTCCTGGATGGGGGGCATTATTTTATTCCCAGGAAGGATGGCCATGTGTTGATTGGCAGTACCATGGAGAATGTCGGATTTGATAAAGCGACAACGCAAATGGCACGGAATAACATGATGGAATGGGCTTGTGCGCTTTGGCCCGATATTGCCGGGGCGGAGTTTATTAAACATTGGTCCGGGTTACGACCCGCCACAGACAATGGAAAGCCGTACCTGGGACAGCTGAAAGATTACGAAAATGTTTATATCAATGCCGGGCATTTTAGAAAAGGAATACTACAGGCCCCGGTCTGTGCCAGAAAAATAGCTGAAATGGTCTGCTGATACCTTGGAATAGTGCAGAGTGACTTGGCTTTGGATATACTGCCGTCATGAAATTTAATACAAAACACACTTCTGACAGTAATCAAATAAAACACGTGTTGGAAAATCACAATATCAGATCGACATCACAGCGGATTAATATCGCCAGGGTGTTGCTGGCAAAGCCGCAGCATCTGTCGGCAGAAGAGGTTTTTAGTCAGGTCAATAAAAAAGATGATCTGGTCTCCAAGGCCACCGTCTATAACACTTTAAATTTGTTTGTTGATGAGGGCCTGATCAAACAAGTGCTGATTGATTCCAGCTATGTATTTTATGATTCGAATACAGAGCCGCATCATCATTTTTATAACGAAGATACAGGTTTGTTACAGGATATCGATGATGAGGAGATGGTTGTTCAAGCGATCCCAAAGCTGCCCAAAAATACAGTACAAACAGGCATTGATGTCGTCATCCGGGTAAAGAATCAATCCTGAAGATAGTGTCTGACTTTGATGATGTGGTGTATTCATTAGAGGAAGTTTGAGTATATACTCGCAGCGGTTTTTGAGGTAATGCCGAAGTAGCTCAGTTGGTAGAGCAACTGTTTCGTAAATAGTAGGTCGGAGGTTCGAATCCTCTCTTCGGCACCAATTCAATGTCCAACAAAGTCCAGAATGATACTTCAAACCCAATAAACAAGCGGATTACAAGCAATCCTATAAGCCAATAAAGTCTATACATGTCTATTGCAATCCGGGGGTATCAGGGGGTACAATCGGGGGCATTGATTCTGTAATTGCCTGAAACAGGGGGCATATATGCCTTTAACCAATGCCAAAATATCCAGCTGTAAGCCCCAAAACAAGCCCTACAAACTATTTGATGGCGGGGGGATGTACCTCTTAGTTAATCCTGGTGGATCAAAGTATTGGCGGCTTAAATATAGATTGCATGGAAAAGAAAAAACACTCGCTTTAGGCGTTTCCCCAGAAGTCTCACTTGCCCAGGCTAGAGATGCTCGAACCGATGCAAAGAAGATCATTAAAAAGGGAATAGATCCTGTTCAACAAAAGAGACTAAATAAACTTAATAAACGGAAATCCGCAGAAAATACATTCAAAGCTATTGCTAATGAATGGTTGGAAAACCAAAAGGACAGATGGACACCAGATCATCTAATAAGCGTTAGAAAATCAGTCAATAAAGACCTATTGCCAGATTTAGGCAATATGCCGATAGCAGATATTACTCCCCAGGAAGTGATCGCCGTTGTAAAGAAAGTAGAAAATCGTGGGGCATTAGAGATCGCTTCAAAGGTATTACAGCGGGCGCGATCAATATTTCGATATGCTGTGCAAACTGGACTTATTAAATATAACCCGGCCTCAGAACTTCGGGGTACCGTAAGGACAAGAAAGGTGAGGCACCGGCCCGCACTCAAAGAAGCAGATCTTCCAGAATTTTTTAATAAGCTAGATAATTATGATGGTGATCCCATAACTGTCTTTGCACTTAAATTATTAATCTTAACCTTTGTTCGACCGGGTGAACTACGCGGGGCAAGATGGGAAGAGTTTAATAT
>CAYRXP010000183.1:2547-3668 GCA_964428145.1 uncultured Enterobacteriaceae bacterium | reverse complement strand
GGCAACATCTTTTGTGATGGTGGTCCCAGCAGCAATCGTTGCTCCAGAACTGACTGAGACAGGCGCAACTAATTGAACATCAGATCCGATAAATACATTATCCCCGATGATTGTTTTATGTTTGTTGGCACCATCATAATTACAGGTAATGGCACCGGCACCAATGTTGGTCTCCGTTCCAATCTCACTATCTCCAATGTAGCTTAAATGATTTATTTTTGATCTATTCCCAACGACCGATTTCTTTATTTCTACAAAATTTCCGATATGCACGTTTTCATTTAATACCGTATCTGGCCTAATCCGGGTAAATGGACCAATGCGGCAGGATTTACCAATTACAGCATTTTCTATCACCGAATTCGGTAAAATTTCGACATCATCATCAATGACAGAATCCTTAATAATACAATTCGCGCCGATGTGTACACCGCGCCCAATTTTTAATCGGCCTTCGAGGATGACATTAACATCAATTGAACAATCAGAATCTATCTCCAGATCACCTCTTAGATCGAAACGTACCGGATCCATAATGGTGATTCCCCGGCGCATTAACTGGTGCGCCTGTATCAATTGGTAATAGCGTTCCAATTCTGATAACTGCGCACGATCATTCACGCCCCTGATCTCAACCACCGAGTGTGGCTGAACGGTAATGATCTTCAATCCTTCCTTGACGGCCATACCAATCACATCCGTTAAATAATATTCATTCTGCTCATTATCGCATTCAAGTTTTTCTACCCATTGCTTTAGTGCCTTTCCATTGACGACCATTATCCCTGTACTTATTTCACATATTTTCTTTTCATCATTTGTGGCGTCTTTTTCTTCAACAATACGAACGACTTCTTCAGCATCGTTTCGAACGATGCGACCATAACCGCCAGGATCGTCAACAAAGGATGTTAATAACGCGAATCTAGTTTCTTCTGCAGCGCTGACAAGCTCATTAAGCGTATCAACTGTAATCAGTGGAACATCGCCATAGAGCACCAAGACTTGATCCTTATCTGGAATATTGGGTAATGCTTGCTTGACAGCATCACCCGTTCCCAACTGCTCATTTTGTTCTACCCAGTCAACAGAAAGGTGAGAAAGATCTTCAATGAGCTGAT
>CAYRXP010000183.1:802-2447 GCA_964428145.1 uncultured Enterobacteriaceae bacterium | reverse complement strand
TTATGTTTTAGGAACGGCCTGAGCGGCCGCGTAATTTTTGTAGTGCCTCATATTTTGCCCGAGCTTCAACCATTTGCTGTTGTACATGTTCGAAATCAATTTCACCATCGCGATCATGGAATGCAAGCTCGGCTTCTTCCTTTGCCTTCAGAACTGCAGTCTCATCCAAATCTTCTGTTCTGGATGCACTGTCAGACAAAATAGTCACTACGTGCGGTTGTATTTCAAGTATGCCGCCGGATACAAAGAAAGATTCTTCCTTGCCATCAGATAGTTGTAATCTTACTTCACCCGGCTTTAACCTGGTCACCAATGGGGCATGGCGAGGGGCGATGCCTACTTCGCCCATGATTCCCGGAGCAAACACCATCTCAACCAAACCAGAATAAAGTTCAGTTTCAGCACTTACAATGTCAACATGGATGGTCATGGTCATTATTCGTATTTCCTTAGAGAACCGTGTTAATTTTAGGCCTCAGCCTTCATTGATTCCGCTTTCTCAACGGCTTCTTCGATAGTCCCTACCATATAGAAGGCCTGCTCTGGCAGATGATCGTATTCACCATCAACAATTCCCTGGAAACCCTTGATGGTATCTTTCAGTGGCACGTATTTGCCTGGTGTGCCAGTGAAAACCTGGGCCACTGTGAATGGTTGTGAGAGAAAACGTTGAATCTTACGTGCCCTTGTCACAGCCAGTTTATCTTCTTCAGAAAGCTCATCCATCCCCAGAATGGCGATAATGTCACGCAATTCCTTATAACGCTGCAATGTATTCTGTACCGCACGTGTTGTATCGTAATGCTCCTGTCCAACCACTAAAGGATCCAGTTGGCGACTGGTGGAATCCAGTGGATCAACAGCAGGATATATACCCAACTCAGCAATTTGACGAGACAACACAACGGTTGCATCCAGGTGAGCAAATGTCGTGGCTGGTGATGGATCAGTCAAGTCATCGGCAGGCACATACACCGCCTGGATTGAAGTAATCGATCCCTTCTTGGTTGAGGTAATGCGTTCCTGTAAACGTCCCATTTCCTCTGCCAATGTTGGCTGATAGCCTACTGCTGAGGGCATACGCCCCAATAATGCAGAACACTCTGTCCCCGCCAGTGTAAAACGGTAGATGTTATCCACAAAGAACAGAACATCTCTTCCTTCATCACGGAATTTTTCTGCGATGGTCAGGCCTGTCAAGGCAACGCGTAAACGGTTGCCAGGTGGCTCATTCATCTGCCCGTATACCATGGCTACTTTTGATTCGGCAGGATTCTCTACATTAACAACGCCAGATTCCTGCATTTCAAAATAGAAGTCATTACCTTCACGGGTACGTTCACCGACACCAGCAAAAACAGACAATCCAGAATGTTCTGTCGCGATATTGTTAATCAATTCCATCATGTTGACGGTCTTGCCAACACCAGCACCACCAAACAGTCCAACCTTGCCACCTTTTGCAAATGGGCAACACAGGTCAATCACCTTAATCCCTGTTTCCAGCAATTCTGCTGCGGGGCTCAAATCTGTGAATTTCGGGGCCTCACGGTGGATGCTCCATCTTTCATCCGTTTTGATATCGCCCAACTCGTCAATGGGCTCACCTAGCACATTCATGATGCGCCCTAATGTTGCTTCACCG
>CAYRXP010000183.1:0-792 GCA_964428145.1 uncultured Enterobacteriaceae bacterium | reverse complement strand
AATCGGAGCATCTGTATTATCCACTTCCAGGCCTCGTCTTAATCCATCCGTAGACCCAAGCGCGATTGTTCTCACCACACCATCCCCTATTTGCTGCTGCACTTCCAGCGTCGTACTGACACCTTCTCCTTTGACCAGCAAAGCGTCATATATCTTGGGGATTGATTCACTCGGAAATTTCACATCGACCACGGCGCCGATGATTTGTACGATGTTTCCAGAACTCATTTTTTTAGTTCCTCTTTAATAATGTTCTCAATTTTTAGTTCCAAAATTCTATATCCTGTCTACTGTTACCCGTAGATTGTAGGTGGTAGATGGTAGATGGTAGGTAAGACTCATAATTAAAAATCTATATATTACCTACAACGAACGACCTATCTACTACCTACTAAATACTACCTACTAAATACTACCTGCTAATCATTAAACCGCTGCTGCTCCACTAACGATTTCGGATAATTCCTGTGTAATCGCTGCCTGTCGTGCCTTGTTATAGACCAGCTGCAAATCATCAATCAATGTACCTGCATTATCAGAAGCACTTTTCATCGCGACCATGCGTGCTGCTTGTTCACAAGCAATATTTTCAACCACACCCTGATACACCAATGACTCAATAAATCGAGTTAATAAGTGATCAAGAACTTCCTTCGCATCTGGCTCGTAGATGTAATCCCAGTGATGTTTCAGTTCTTCTTCATCACCGGCTTGTACTGGCAAGAGTTGCTCAAATAAGGGTTCTTGTGTCATCGAATTGATAAATTTGTTGAAGATCAGATATAGCCGATC
>CAYRXP010000182.1:0-3704 GCA_964428145.1 uncultured Enterobacteriaceae bacterium | reverse complement strand
TTGGGGCCTTGATATCAGGGGCAGTTTTCTTTGGGGTACTTTTCTTTCGTCTGTACAAAGAAAAGTACCTCGCTGGTAGAAAGCGAAACCAATGCTAAAATGTAACTCCAATTTCAATTCTACCAAAAAAACAAAAACACAATGAAAATCTACCTGGCATCAACCTCCCCCCGCCGCAAACAACTCCTCGAACAAATTGACATCGACTTTGAGTTGGTCGATATTAAGATTGACGAAACCTGGGACGGCCAGGAACTAGCTAAAACTTATGTCAAACGCATCGCGCTGGAAAAAGCCCGCGCAGCAAAATCAAAAGTTCACAACAAGCTTCCTGTGCTTGCTGCGGATACCAGTGTCGTGCTCGATAATTTTATTCTGGGTAAGGCCAAGACCAAAGAAGAAGCCGCAGAAATGCTTAGGCAATTATCAGGCAGAACACATCATGTTTATACCGCAGTTGCACTTGTTACAGAAACTAAACAGGTTTGTCTCAATATAAGTCATGTTAGCTTTCGACCATTAAGTGAATCTGACATCTTGGAATATTGTGAAACTGAAGAGCCCTTAGGCAAGGCAGGCGCCTATGCGATACAGGGAAAAGCTGCTGCCTTTGTTGAACGACTGGAGGGTAGTTATTCGGGCGTGATGGGTCTGCCGCTTTATGAGGTTGCAGAGATGTTAGGAAAACTCAGACAAATTTAGTTGATTACAGTCGATGTCTTCATCCTTATAACTTCAGGCAAAATCCATAATAGTGATCAACAATAAAAACATAGATTGATGCCCAGTCAGGCTTATATTCATCGTCCGTTGGCCACCATAGTTTCTTATTTATCCAATGATTGTGGTAATGCTGCGCACAACTTGGCATGCGTACTTCGGCTAGAGCTAACGCTTCGCCGACCTCCGGCTCATTTTTAAAATGATCGTGCATAACATCAGGATAAGCCGCTTCGAGGTTCGGTGTCTTTTCGTCCAGCATTGGTCCATTCCCGTTGATGCGTTCGCCATACAGCACTGCCCTTGTCTGTAAGCGTTTCTGCTTGACTAATTGCTTCTTTAAACCTGCCAATTTCTCGCAATCTTTTTGAACGCCTTTGTTGCATTCATTTTCCAGAAAATCTTCCACGCTGACGGCATGAGGCTGTACTGCAACGACAGCGAGAAACAAGGAAATTAAACTAAGGTTCATACGCCTCACCATAACAAATCTTATGAAGATTGACATATTTCCTGTAATGGCCCAGGGCCCGGGCAATTTAGCAAGTTATCAGCAACTTAGGCGAACAATAAAGCAGTACTGACTTTACAGCACAGGCCAATCCCTGTATAAATTCCCACCTTTGTGCAGGGGCACATTCTGGCGTGAAAGACGGGCGGCAGAAATCACATATTCAATATTGAAATAAAGGGGTTTTCCTATGTTGTCTATCACCCATTTGCCTATCGGATTAGGCATTTTTGGTCTTATTTGTGCTGTATTGGTCTTTTTAAAGATCAAATCAGAACCCGCCGGCGAAGGCGCGGTCGTTGAGATTGGTGATGAAATTCACCTCGGCGCTATGGTCTTCATGAAGAGCGAATATTCGCGTTTGGCTATTTTTTGCGTCATCTGTATTGTCGCCATAGCCAGCTCTGATCTCGGCATAAATACAGCGATGGCCTTCCTGCTTGGTGCACTCTGTTCAGGATCCGCCGGTTACTTTGGTATGTATACCGCAACGCATGCGAACGTGAGAACGGCTGTTGCCGCTAATAATAAAGGGGCTGCAGAGGCTTTGTAGATAGCATTCTTCGGTGGTTCTATCATGGGCCTCACTGTTGCTGCCATGGGTTTGTTTGGCATTGGTTTGCTCTATCATTTCTTTGCCGGTGACGCACATACCATCCACGACATTGAAGGATTTGCTATGGGGGCCTCATCGGTCGCATTGTTCTCACGTGTTGGTGGTGGCATCTTCACCAAGAGCGCAGACATCGGCGCTGATCTGGTGGGCAAACTGGAAGCAGGCATCCCCGAAGATGATCCTCGCAACCCGGGCGTGATCGCTGATAACGTCGGCGATAACGTTGGTGACGTTGCCGGCATGGGATCAGATATCTTTGAGTCCTATTGTGGTGCCATGATTGCGACCATCGCGCTGGCTGCCACCATGGGCACAACCGCTGTTGCAGAACTTACCTCAAGTGGTCGCGAGACATTGACATTCATGCCACTGGCATTGTCTTCCGTTGGCCTGATTTGCTCTATGATAGGCATCTTTTCCGTCAAACTCTTTTCTTCAAAAAGTCCAGAAGTTGCCTTACGTTTCGGCACCATGGGCGCATCTATCATTTTCATAATCGCGGCTTATGTCCTGATTAGGCAGATGGATGCTTCAAGCAATATCTGGATCGCTGTGCTCTCCGGTGCCCTCGGTGGCATCGTTATTGGTCTGGTCACCGAATACTACACAGGCGGCGCACCCATTCGTAAGATTGCAAAAGACGGCGAAACAGGCCCGGCAACCGTGATCATTTCAGGACTTGCCATCGGCATGCAATCCGTGACCATTCCCGCTTTGACTATCTGCGCCATCATATTGACCGCCAGCCATTTTGCTGGGCTCTATGGTGTAGGCATTGCCGCTGTAGGCATGTTGGCTACTGTTGGTATCACCATGGCGATTGATGCCTATGGTCCTGTCGCTGATAACGCGGGCGGGATTGCTGAAATGGCAAAGATGGGCAAGTCTACGCGTGAAATTACAGACTCACTGGACGAAGTTGGTAATACCACTGCTGCGATTGGCAAGGGCTTTGCGATTGGTGCGGCCGCGCTCGCTGCTCTGGCATTGATCAGCGCCTTTATTGAAAAAATCACACTGGATGATCCAGATTTTATCCTTAAGCTGAATGATCCGCTTGTGCTCGCCGGCATGTTCCTTGGCGGCATCTTCCCCTTCCTGGTCAGCTCAATGACCATGAAGGCGGTAGGTGATGCGGCCTTTGATATGATCAAGGAGATCCGTCGTCAATTTAAGGAAATTCCAGGTCTTATGGAAGGGACGGCTAAACCCGACAATCAACGTTGTATTGAAATCGCGACCAATGCGGCATTGAAACGTATGATTGCTCCGGGTTCACTTGCCGTGCTTGCCCCTGTTGTTGTTGGTTTCACTCTTGGACCTCAAGCATTAGGCGGCATGTTGGGCGGTGCCTTGATCTGTTGTGTCATGATGGCACTGTTCATGGCCAATGCTGGTGGTGCCTGGGACAATGCCAAGAAGTATGTTGAAAAGGGCAATCTGGGTGGCAAGGGATCAGATGTACACACCGCAGTGGTTGTGGGTGATACCGTCGGTGATCCACTCAAAGATACTTCAGGTCCTGCCATGAATATTTTGATTAATGTGATGGCGATTGTTAGTTTGGTGATTGCACCGTTGCTGACTTGATCTTTACTTTTTTGGCCATGGATGGCCTTATGCCGTGGAGCACAAGGAAGTGCGAGAACGGCGATGTACAGGATTCTTTCTCAATATAGTTTTCGTCCTCATGACGACCCACTTTTCTTCAAAGAAAAGTAAGCAAAATAACATTAACCGAATGTCTACTTTCCAGCGAAAGCGGACATACAGTAATTAGTATTAATATACTGCTACCGACTCAAAGCGGACGCTCATAATTCTCAGGTAATAGATTAGATATACTATATAACCCAT
>CAYRXP010000181.1:0-3727 GCA_964428145.1 uncultured Enterobacteriaceae bacterium | reverse complement strand
TGAGTAATCGCCATTGTTCTGTATCCGACAACCACTGGCAACTTTCTTAAGTTCGATACCACGTCCTTTGTAGTCTTCCGCGATTTGATCAACAGCTGCCCGCACGTCTGCGCCTTCAGGTCTGTCCAACTCCTTTTCAAAGAGTGCCATTAACCGAGTTATGCTGACCGGCCTTTCAGAGACCATCAGTGCGGCTTCAATAATATTTTTTAATTGTCCCTTGTTCATGTTTCTGGATTCATTTTTTTCTGTCTGCGTATGCGTTTTAAGATGCTGCCTTGACATAGATAGGACCATTAGTCTCATTCTGTACCATCTCAATGAGCGAATCTTTTAATAATTCAAGGATTGCCAACAGGGCAACAATGACACCGCCTCGACCTTCTTCTATTGCGAACAGCTCTTTAAAATCTGTAAAATCCTCAGCCTTGACCTTATCCAGTATCATGGTCATGCGCTCACGCACGGACAATGCTTCGCGCTGTATACGGTGGTGTGTGTACATATCTGCCCTGGCAAGCACCTCGGCAAACACCTTCAACAAGGTTTGCACGGCAACTTCCGGTTCCTGCTGATTTGATTTCCGGTCGGGAAACTCGGCAATGGTCCCGAATATTTCACGTTCATATCGGGGCAGACTATTTAACTCCTCTGCGGCCTGCTTGTATCTTTCATATTCCTGTAATCTCCTGACCAACTCAGCACGAGGATCATCTTCATCTTCGCCCTCCTCAATAGGTCTCGGTAACAACATTCTCGATTTGATCTCTGCCAGCATGGCCGCCATCAACAAATATTCTCCTGCCAGTTCAAGCTGCAGGTCGTCCATCAAATCAATATAACGCATGTATTGTTCTGTGATCAGGGCAATAGGAATATTCACAATATCCAGATTTTGTCGCTTGATTAGATAAAGCAAAAAATCCAGCGGCCCTTCAAATGCCTCAAGAAAGACCCTCAATGCATCGGGAGGAATGTATAAATCCTGGGGAATTTGAGATAAAGGCTCTCCCTGAACCACCGCAAAAGGCATTTCTTTTTGATTGCCTGCTGCCTGGACATGAGCCTGAACCTGGTCTTGTACTTGATCCTGAGGCTTGTCCTCTGATAATGATTTATCTGACATGTCTAACGGTAATTCCCTAACGATAATTGTCTATCGATATTCTAGACCCATGGCTTGCCTGACATCACGGATTGTTTCCCGGGCAATTTCCCTCGCCGCTTCACACCCTTCGCTTATGATACCACGTACTGTTTCTGTATCTTCCTGATATTCCCTGGCCCGCTCGCGTATGGGCGATTGTTCTTTCAAGATAGAATCTATCAATGGCCCTTTACAATCCAGACAACCAATTCCAGCAGACCGACAACCCTTCTGAACCCAGTCTTTTACCTCATCATTGGAATAGACTTCATGAAGATTCCAGACAGGACATCTGCCTGGATCGCCCGGATCTTCACGACGCACACGGTTGGGATCTGTCTGCATGGTTTTAATTTTTTCTTCCACACTGGCAGGGCTTTCTCGCAAAGATATCGTATTACCATAGGATTTGGACATCTTCCGTCCATCCAGGCCCAGTAATTTCGATGTGGGTGCCAGGAGTGCCTGCGGCTCGGGCAATATGACTTTACCTCCACCTTCCAGATATCCGATTAATCGTTCACGATCCCCAATACTGATATTCTGTTGCACCTCAATCAGTGCGCGTGCCTTCTCAAGTGCCTGAGCATCACCCTGTTCCTGATAATTCTTCCGTAAGTCTTGATACAGACGGTTATTCTTTTTACCCATTTTCCTGGCGGCCGCTTCTGCCTTTTCTTCAAAACCCGCTTCTCTACCATAAAGATAATTAAATCGGCGCGCGACTTCACGGGACAATTCCACATGGGCAACTTGATCTTCGCCAACCGGGACATTGCCGGCCTTATATATCAAAATGTCCGCAGTCTGTAACAAGGGATATCCAAGAAAGCCGTAGGTTGTCAGGTCTTTATTACTAAGCTTTTCCTGTTGATCCTTGTAGCTCGGTACCCTTTCAAGCCAGCTCAGAGGGGTGCACATAGACAGCAAAAGATGTAACTCTGCATGTTCCGGGACACGAGATTGAATAAAAATCTTGGCGGCACCCGGGTCGACACCCACGGCCAACCAGTCAATCACCATATCCCAGATACTTTCTGATATTATGTGCGGCTCTTCGTATTCGGTGGTTAATGCATGCCAATCCGCGACGAAGAAAAAACACTCGTATTTGTTTTGTAGAGTTAACCAGTTTTTAAGTACGCCATGATAATGGCCAAGATGAAGTTGCCCTGTCGGCCTCATACCGGACAGAACTCTTTGATTTGCACTACTGCTCAAAAAAAGATCCTCAATGTTTCAAATTCAGGCGAGTAGTATACCTACTCTTGTAAACCTATGGCAGAAATATCACCCATCCCTTGGCGAACAATCACTGCCTGTCCATCTGACATATCGACGACTGTGGTTGCTTCCAACCCACAGGCACCCCCGTCTATAATCAGATCAATCTGTCCACATAATTTTTCTCCGATTTCCACGGGGTCAGTCATCGGCAAACTATTTCCAGGCAATATCAGGCTGGTGCTGAGCATCGGTTCACCCAATTCTTCCAGTAAGTCCAGAATAATCTGGTTATCAGGGATACGAACTCCAATGGTCTTGCGTTTAGGGTGCTGTAATCGCTTTGGGACACCCTGTGTTGCCATTAATAAAAAAGTATAAGGACCCGGTGTGGCTGCTTTCATCAGCCGAAATGACGAATTTTGGATCTTGGCATAGGTGCCTATCTCAGCAAGGCCTCGGCATAACAATGTTAAATTATGTTTTTTATCCAGACACCTGATCTTCTGGATTCTCTGCAATGCTGTTTTATCACCGATTTGACATCCCAGGGCATAACAGGAATCTGTTGGATACGCGATGACGCCCCCCTCACGCACAATAGATATCGCGTTTAGGATCAATCGTTTTTGTGGATTTATGGGATGAATTTTAAAATACTGTGTCATAAATAGTCTTAGCTATCATAGTCTGGGCTATATTTTTTCGATATGATTGCGCCATCAATTTAACTAAAAGAGCGTATATTACCTTCATGAAATTTTTATTCGACTTCTTTCCTGCACTGGCCTTTCTCATCGCCCTATTCATTCCGGAAAATAGAGAGGAAGGGATCTATCTGGCTACTAAGGTCATTATTGTAACGTCCATTCTGCAGGTAGCTATTTCCTGGTTGGTAACGCGTCGTGTTGAAAAACAATATCTGATCATCCTCGCTATCGTACTGGTATTAGGAACGGCAACTTTACTATTGCATGATGAACGCTTTATTAAGTGGAAACCGACGTTGGTATTCTGGATCTTTTCCATGATCTGCATGGCTAGCCAGTTCATCGGTAATAAAAATATTCCGCGAAGAGTGATGGAAAAAATGTTTGATGCACCGGATATTGTCTGGCTACGCGTCAATATCAGCCTGGTATCATTTTTTGTGCTCTTAGGTTTTTCCAATCTCTATGTTGCGAAATACTATGCAACAGAAACATGGGCTTTTTTTAAAGTGTTTGGCATCATGGGGATCAATTTTATCTTCATGATTGGACTGGTAGTATATCTATCGCGTTATATGATCGAACCAAAAGAAGATACCGAAGAAACAGAGGCCAGTACCAAGACTGAAAAATTAGAGGAGTAACC
>CAYRXP010000180.1:2102-3810 GCA_964428145.1 uncultured Enterobacteriaceae bacterium | reverse complement strand
CCTGCAGGTAAAATCCGCGCTTAAACTGAATGGCAGTGGATCTTTGTTATTAATCCCTGCGAGAGAGCTGATCACTTTCATCATTCGAATCGTGAGTTTCATGGGGAATTCGATTGAGTGGCGAAACTACACTTTTTCAGTAGATGATGATGGCGTAATGCATGAGAATGTAGAAACAGACGCAAAACTACTTATAAAAGATATTGGTCAAAGAAATAGCTAAGAATACAGCATAAACTACAGAACCTAATTCTGTAAGTTAATAAATTAAGAATAGGAGTCCCACCGTGATGTTGAAGACATTATTTTTAAACCCTCCTTCCTTTAATGGGTTTGATGGGGGCGCTGGTTCTCGTTATCAATGTACACGAGAAGTAAAATCTTTCTGGTACCCCACATGGTTAGCTCAACTGTCGGCCTTAGTCGAAGGCAGTCGTTTAATAGATGCGCCTGCAAGAGATATGTCACTGGACGAAGTTTTGCCACTGGCCAATGATTATGAATTCCTGGTGCTTTACACAAGTACCCCTTCTTTTCCAAATGACGTAAAAATTGCTGAAGCATTCAAGCAAGCAAACCCAAAATTGATCATTGGTTTTTGTGGTCCTCATGTTGCCGTGAACCCAGACCATACCGTGCTTGCCTCTGATGTCATTGACTTTGTTGCTGGCAACGAATTTGATTTCACCATCAAGGAAATTGCTGAGGGACGACCACTTGAAGAAGTAGATGGAATTATTTACAAGAAAGATGGCAAGCCGGTTCACAATAAAGACCGCGCACTGATTGAAGATATGGATTCACTGCCGTGGGTCACCAAAGTCTATAAAGAAAATCTGGTGACGGAAGACTACTACAATGGCTATATGCTACATCCATATATGTCTTTCTATACGGGCAGAGGTTGTAAATCTCGTTGTACATTCTGTCTCTGGCCACAAACGATTTCTGGTCATAATTACCGCACCCGCTCAGTTGATAATATTATTGGGGAGTTAACTTATGCACGAGATAACTTCCCTGAGGTTAAGGAATTTTTTTTCGACGATGACACGCTGACTGACAATATTGAACAAGTAGAAGCATTGGCCAGGGAAATTGGCAAGCTGGGTATCACCTGGTCTTGCAATGCAAAGGCCAATGTTCCTTACGAAACACTCAAGATCATGAAGGACAACGGCTTGCGTCTCTTGCTGGTCGGCTACGAATCCGGCAACCAGCAAATTCTTGTGAATATCAAGAAAGGCATCAGAACAGATATTGCACGGCAATTCACCAAGGACTGTCATAGTTTGGGTATCCTGATTCATGGGACTTTTATTGTCGGCTTGCCGGGAGAAACAAAAGACACCATTGAAGAATCTATTAAGTATGCCCAGGAACTAAACCCACAAACTATCCAAGTATCACTACCTGCGGCCTATCCTGGGACTTTCCTCTACAAGCAGGCAATAGAAAACGGCTGGCTGATTGATGATACGACATTGGTTGGTGATGATGGTGTTCAACATTCAGTGCTGAATTATCCACATCTACCGAGTGCAGATATCTTTGAGGCAGTTGATAATTTCTACAAACGGTTCTATTTCCGACCATGGAAGATGGCATCGCTGTTTTTCGAAATGTGTAAGGACTGGGAACTTATGAAGCGTCGTCTGCGCGAAGGTGTGGAATTCTTTAAATTCCTTTTCGTACGGGAGAGCACAGC
>CAYRXP010000180.1:0-2002 GCA_964428145.1 uncultured Enterobacteriaceae bacterium | reverse complement strand
CTGAAAAAATTGATCGTGACGGGTGATGATTTTGGCCTGTCAGTTCCCATCAATGAAGCTGTTTCCCAGACGCATCAAAAGGGCATTCTTACATCAACCAGTTTGATGGTTGCTGCGCCCGAAGCAGATGATGCTGTCGCGCGCGCCAGGGAATTGCCTACCCTCAATGTCGGTTTGCATCTGGTATTGTCCAATGGCCGTTCGTGTCTGCCCGCTAGCGATATCCCGGATCTTGTAAATGCCGATGGAAAATTTTCAAACAATCTTGTAATTAGCGGGTTCAAGATGTTTTTCATAGCAAAGGTAAAACAACAATTGAAAGATGAGATAAGGGCACAATTTGAGGCATTCAAAGCAACAGGATTGCGTCTTGATCATGTGAACACACATAACCATATGCATCTTCATCCCACCGTCTTTGACGCAATCATCGAGATTGGCAAGGATTATGGAATGGATGCTGTACGTGTCCCTGAAGAAAAACCATTGAAAACACTCATAGACAATAACAAGGACAAAATAACAAAATATGCAAGCTGGTTGTTCCTGAAGCCGTTTACTTCGAGAATGAAGAAACGACTGCGTGAAAAAAACATCAAATTCAATACAAATATTTTTGGTTTTCATCACACAGGGCACATGAATCTAGATACGCTGGTTCGAATACTGCCAAATCTGGAAGATGGCCTGTCAGAAATTTATCTGCACCCTGCCACGAGACAATGGGATGATATTGATCCGGCCGCTAAAGGTTATGAATTTGAGGCAGAATATAAGGCACTCATACATCCACGTATCAAACGTATTATCGAAAAATTCTCGATCGAGTTAACAAGTTTTCACGAGACATAGGCAGTCTACAGCCCGGATATTTCACGAAGGCGGTATGAGAAAGTCATGAAAATACTGATTAAATTAATAAGTGATGGTGTGCTTAGCATCCTTTACATCGATTACAGTTTGTACCTGAACGAAGTCAGGAAAAATCTGGCTGCCAATCTTCAACAATTACCCTCAAACCATAGCTACTGCTATGCTTTTTCAGGGAATCGTCAAATCTTGATCGCCATATTCCCCCTGATCTCCGTTCCCTCATGAAGTATCCGGACTAACATGGTCGGCGATTCCTGGACACACAAAATAGCACGGATTTGTATCCTCCCGCTCGTTAACTCACCAATTACACCCAATCATCTCACCACGATAAGATTAATCACTGGAGTCGCAGCCTGTGGCCTGTTTGCTATAGGCACAACAGAGTGGAATCTCTATGGTGGTTTTCTATGGATAGTATCCGCATTTATGGATCGAGCAGATGGTGAACTGGCCCGCGTCGGTGGCAAGACCAGTCCATGGGGCCATAAGTATGATTATTTCTCAGATGTATTTGTCACAGCATTATTCTTTTTCGGCATCGGCATTGGCCTGAGAGACAGTACGCTACTAAATATTAATCTTGGGCTTTGGACAATTGTCATGGGAATCACCGCATCAGCTGGCGTGATTGCCGCTGAAATCCTTGCTGAAATCATTGACCAGTCACAAAAAGATACTGGAGAAAAAGCCTACGCTGGATTTGCTGGCTTCGATATCGACGATGTCCTATACCACTTCGCACCTGTTGTCTGGCTTAACCTGCATCTGCCTTTTCTGATTGGTGCCTCAGTGGGTGCCCCGATATTTGCCTTGCTAACATGGTATCAATGTAAAAGACTTTAAACAGAGATGAATGAATATAAGGACATAAAATACGGGGATATGAATACAGGACTCATATCATGAGTATCGAAAAGGAAGCTCAGGAATTACACGGCCGATTTGAGGCTTTACTCAAAGAAGCAGCGTACAATGAAATTACTCTGAAAAAATTCCAGGCATTCGAACTTGAGCTAATGAATGCAAGTTCGCTGAATAATCTGGTTGATATCCTGCTTAAGGATAGTCAGGGTGGCTTTGGCTGGGATATTGTTACCCTTACACTCGTTGATTCGGAATATGAGAT
>CAYRXP010000179.1:0-3857 GCA_964428145.1 uncultured Enterobacteriaceae bacterium | reverse complement strand
CTCAATAATTTTCCATATACAAAGTATCTAATGAAAATCCTTCCTTCTCGAGGATATGTCTCAATCGTTTAATCGCTTCAATCTGAATCTGCCTCACCCGTTCCCGGGTCACCCCAATTTCATTTCCAATTTCTTCAAGCGTAGCACCCTCATATCCATGCAGTCCAAACCGACGTTCCACGACGGCACATTGCTTCTCAGTTAGTTGTGATAACCAGGTATCAATATGATTCTGTACATCACTATTTTGCAGTAATAAAGAAGGATCAGTATTGTGTTCGTCCGGTATTATCTCCAGCAGTGATTTCCCGGAATCCTTACTGCTTGGGCTATCAACTGATGTGATCCGCTCATTCATCCCCAGCATTTTTTTTACATCATCAATCGGCTTATCCAGTAATTTGGCGACATCTTGCGGAGTTGGTTCTCTATCGAGACTTTGTGATAACTGACGTGCAGCACGTAAATAAATATTAATCTCTTTTACAACATGAATTGGCAAGCGCACTGTTCGTGTTTGATTCATCAACGCTCTTTCGATCGTTTGCCTGATCCACCAGGTGGCATAAGTAGAAAAACGAAATCCCCTCTCCGGATCAAATTTTTCAACGCCTCGTATCAACCCAAGATTCCCTTCTTCTATCAAATCCAGTAAAGCCAGACCTCTGTTCATGTAGCGTCGAGCGATTTTAACCACCAGTCTCAAGTTGCTTTCGATCATGCGTTTGCGGGCTTCTTCATCGCCTGCCTGCGCCTTTCTTCCGTAAAAGACTTCTTCCTCAGCGGTTAATAAGGACGAAAACCCGATTTCATTTAAATACATGCGCGTCGCATCAAGTTCCTTTTGTGGGATAACGCCCGGGGTAAAATTTTCCATCCTACTGTCTTCAGACAAATTAATATCAGATATTTCTGACTCTTCGCCATTACCTTCACTCAAGCCATCTTCGTCGACAAAACCTTCAGAATTATCTTCACCCGACTTTTCCTTTTTAGAACCATTCTTCTTAGAAGCGCTCTTTTTAGAAATACTCTGGGTTGTCATGATGTTTTAACCGAAATAATCAGGTTTGAGGCCTAGATAAGTGATTCTTGGGCAAGTAAGTAGCAGGATTAACCGGATTACCATTTTTTCTGATTTCAAAATGAAGTAGTACCTGCCCATTACCATCCTGTCCCATTTTTGCTATTTGCTGTCCGCCTGAAACACTATCACCTTCTTTCACCATTAATACGCTGTTATGTGCATAAGCACTTAAATAGGTTTCATTATGTTTTATGATAATAAGCCTACCATAACCCAGAAGTCCACTACCGCTATAGACAACATCTCCAGATGCCGAAGCCTTAATGAGTTGTCCCTTTTTACCCGCAATATCCAGACCTTTTTTTGATATTGGTGAACTTGATTTAACCAGTTTCCCTATTGTTGGCCATTGCCAATTTATTTTTTTGGCAGTTTTTACCGGTTCCTTTTTTTCTGGCTCACCCCTTTTTGTCCCATTTTTGACCGTTTCAGATTTTTTTATGACGGTTTTTTTGCCCTTGTCTTTCTTGTCTGGGGGAACTGTTTTCTTAACAACTACCTTCTTTTGGGCATCCTTGTTTCGAATATGCGCAATCAATCGAAGTGATTGCCCCGGATAAATGATGTAGGGCGCTTTAATAGCATTCCAACGTGCGACAGTTTTGTAATCGAGGTTGTAATTCCAGGAAATGGAATAAAGCGTATCGCCGCTCACAACAATATGATGTGAGCTTTTTTTATTGTCCGATTTACTAGGTGCTACACCTGAGTTCGAGGTGATAGTTTTTGTTTGTTTTGCCCCTTTCGTCTCCTTTGTTTGGTCACTATTACGAGTAGATACAGGTGCCACACTATTTGAACTGCATGATGAAATTAACAAGCAAATAAACAACCATAAAATTAAATACAGTTGTTTTTTATTGTTCATCATACTTCCTCAACCAACAATACCCTCCAACATAGGGACGAAACTTACCATGTCGAGTTGCTTTTCCTCAAAACCATCATCTGTTCGGGTAATCAACAATAGTTGCTGTTGCCCGACCATCCCAACGGGAATCACAAGGCGACCATTGATGGCTAATTGGTTCAACAAAGTTTCCGGTACACCCACAGGTGCCGCACAGACAATAATGCCATCATAGGGGGCATATTGTGACCAGCCTATATTACCATCACCATATTTTACGCGGACGTTTTTGCATTTTAGTAAACGTAATTTTTGACGCGCCTTTTTTAGTAAGGCATCAATACGTTCGATGCTGTAAACATGATCTGCCAGTTGCGCCAGAATAGCTGTCTGGTATCCACATCCCGTGCCTATCTCCAGGACATTTTTCAGGTGCCCTCCTGCTAACAGGACTTCAACCATTCTCGCAACAATATAGGGTTGTGAAATTGTTTGGTTATAACCTATCGGCAGTGCCGTATTCTCATATGCCCTGCTAGCCAGTGCTTCATCGACAAATATATGTCTTGGCGTATTCATAATTACGGATAACACATCTTCAGAAACAATTCCCATCTCACTCAATCTCGCTATTAATCTGGTGCGCGTTCTTTGGGATGTCATTCCAATACCTTGCAGTTCAATATTCATCCCACATTCCCAGGCTTTTGACTGAATGTTTTACCAACCCACTGAGTAATATCCTCAATGACACTATATTTCGTTAAATCTACCTGTAATGGCGTGATTGACACATTGTTATGGTTAATTGCATAAAAATCTGTTCCTGGGCCGGCATCCTGTTCCGGTCCAACAGGGCCTACCCAATAGATGGAACGCCCCCTGGGATCCATTGATTTGATTGCGGGTTCCGATTTATGTCTGTTACCAAGACGAGTCACTTCAAATGCACCAATTTCCTCAAATGGAATATCCGGCACATTCACATTAAGCAATAATTCTGATTCAAGAGACAACAAAGGTAATGATTCAATCATCTGTAATACAACGCTGACTGCCGTATCGAAGTGAACGGGTTCTTGGCTTGCCAATGAGACTGCAATTGCAGGACAACCCAAAAACCGGGCTTCCATCGCGGCTGCAACAGTCCCCGAGTACAGCACATCATCTCCAAGGTTAGCACCCGCATTAATCCCACTCAGTACCATATCAGGCTCTTTATCTAGTAAACCTGTGATCGCCAGATGTATACAGTCTGTTGGCGTACCATTGATGTAAATAAAGCCGTTATCAGCCGTATGTATATAGATAGGTGCGTCCAGTGTGAGTGAGTTGCTGGCAGCACTTCGATCGCGATCTGGCGCGACAACGGTCACCTCGCCTGATTGTTCAAGTGCTTCTGCGAGCAACCGTATTCCAGTTGACTGATAACCATCATCGTTACTGAGTAAATAGTGCATTATGAAAAATTACTTTGTGAGTAGGAATTCCAGTAATGCCTTTTGAGCATGTAATCGATTCCCAGCTTCATCCCAAACAACACTCTGCTTGCCATCGATAACATCTGCAGTGACTTCTTCACCTCTGTGTGCGGGCAAACAATGCATAAATAAGGCATCATCCTTTGCTAATGACATTACCTCGGTATTTACCTGATACGGTACAAAAACCCTGGCGCGTTCATCAGCTTCCTGCTCCTGTCCCATACTCGCCCACACGTCCGTCACCACAAGATCAGCATCCTTCACTGCGGCTTTGGCATCAGAAATAGTTTCAACAAAATCAGATGCTGTGTTAACGATACTTTCATCAGGCAAATAATCCTCGGGGCAAGCAATGCGTAAATGAAACCCATATAAACGCGCAGCGTTGATGTAAGAATGGCACATATTGTTACCATCCCCTAACCAGGTAACCGTT
>CAYRXP010000178.1:0-3981 GCA_964428145.1 uncultured Enterobacteriaceae bacterium | reverse complement strand
AATCGCCACAGATCCTGTAACCAAATAGGCCATTATCTTGATAACAATGAGAATAATCGCTACGACAACCGAGGCATAGGTTGCCCAGCGCATTAACTTTCCGCTTTCGTCTTGCGTGGTCACTAATGTTAGACTCTATCTAAATTTATTAAAATGTTCCCGAAGGCGATTATGCATCGATAATGACCCATCGATGTGCTTTTTCGGCCTATATTATTTCGGGGTTTATTATATTGAAAAACAATCTTTCGTACCCATTAAAATTACTTCTAATGAATAAAGACCATTTATATGAAAGAATATGACTATGACTTGTTTGTTATCGGAGCAGGATCCGGTGGCGTCCGTGCGGCACGCATAGCTTCCGGTTTTGGTGCCAGGGTTGCTATTGTTGAAGATCGGTACCTGGGAGGCACCTGTGTCAATGTAGGCTGTGTCCCAAAAAAATTACTTTTCTATGCTTCACATTTCTCTGAAGACTTTGATAATGCAAAAGGATTTGGCTGGACAGTTGATTCACCCCTCTTTCAATGGCAGAGCCTCATCAAAAACAAAAATAATGAGATTGGGCGGCTTAATGATGTTTATAGAAAATTACTGGACAATGCTGGTGTTGAACTAATCAATGGACGTGGGACGCTTGTCGATGCAAACACCGTTGCAGTTGATAGCAAACATTATTCAGCTGAACGTATTCTGATTGCCACCGGAGGATGGCCAAGCATCCCCGATATTCCGGGGAAGGAACACGTTATTTCTTCAAATGAAGTTTTCTTTCTGGAAACACTTCCTGAGAAAATCATCATTGTTGGTGGTGGCTATATCGCTGTTGAATTTGCCGGGATTTTAAATGGGCTTGGTGTTGATACGACCCTACTTTACCGGGGTCCATTATTTCTACGAGGTTTTGATCAGGATGTTCGAGAATTTGTGGCAGAAGAAATGCGTAAAAAGGGCATTAAACTTAAATTTGAAACCAATATTGATTGCATAGAGAAAATAGACAAGCAGCTTCGAGCAACGCTAACTGACAAATCAACATTGCTTGCTGGCCAAATTATGTATGCAACCGGCAGAAAACCCAATACTGAGGAGTTGGGAATAGAGTCACTTGGCATTACCCTTGATAAAAATGCAGCCATTGTCGTTGACGATCAATATCAAACAAACATTCCATCAATTTATGCTTTGGGTGATGTCACCAACCGTGTCAACCTGACACCCGTCGCATTGGCCGAAGGCATGTTTTTGGCAAAATTTCTATTCAACAATGAAGATTCACTTGTTGAATATGAAAATATTCCCACCTGCGTATTTAGCCAACCAAATATAGGTACGGTCGGACTCACTGAAGAAACTGCAAGGGAAAAATACAAACAGATTAGTGTCTATAAATCATCATTCACACCAATGAAGCACACCTTATCAGGCGATGATGAAAAAACATTTATGAAGTTAATCGTTGATAAAGAAACGGATCGGGTGGTCGGTGTACACATGGTCGGCCCAGAAGCTGGCGAGATAATACAGGGCATCAGTATCGCCATGAAAGCTGGTGCAAGGAAAGCTGACTTTGACAAAACCATCGGCATCCATCCAACGACTGCAGAAGAATTTGTCACCATGAGAGATCCCGTTAATTGATGAATAGTTATTCATTCCAGAAACGGGAAATATAAGATGAGTTGGTGGGGAAAATTAATTGGTGGTTATATCGGTTTTGCTCTAGGGGGCCCGATTGGTGCCTTACTTGGCGCCGCTTTGGGACATAACTTCGACAAGAACATCACAGCAGCACCGCCTATTGGACAACAAAATCTATCCCAGGCGGCATTCTTTACCGCGACGTTCTCTGTCATGGGTCATATCTGCAAAGCAGATGGTCGCGTCACACCAGATGAAATCAGTACCGCGAGGATGGTCATGGCCCAAATGGCCTTGTCACCTGCGCAAAAGGATGCAGCGATTGCACTATTCAATGAGGGGAAAAAAAATGATTTCCCTCTCGAAGATGTCCTTGCTCAGTTAAAGTCAGAGCTTGGTTTAGCAAAGAATATAAAAAAGATGTTTGTCGAAATTCAGTGCTATGCCGCATACGCAGATGGTATTTTGCATCCCTCTGAGCAAAAGCTATTGGAAAGGATCTGCCACATTATAGGATTTTCCAGATATGAATTTGAAAGCATCCTTGCTGCAACCGCTGCTGAATCTCATCATAAAAAATCATCACGAAGCGGCAAATCGGGAAAAATGCAAGCTGGTGATGCTTATGCCATCCTGAATGTCAGTGCAAATGCCAATGATAATGAAGTTAAACGCGCCTATCGAAAACTCATGAGTCAGCATCATCCGGACAAACTTGTCTCTAAAGGACTGCCTGAAGAAATGATGAAAGTCGCCACACAAAAGACACAGGAAATCAGACAAGCTTATGAATGCCTGATGGATAAGAGAAAGCAGTAATACAATTCATAACTTGATGTTGTTATATGGTGCCGAAGAGAAGATTCGACAAATCTGACTGGACGACTACATGGACGTAGGAGGTAGAGCAACGTCTGGAACAGTTGCCGAGCAGATTTGGACATGCGAAGCATGCCCGCAGGGCTGATACCAGGGATGGTATCAGTCAGCATCCGACCTACTATTTACGAATTAGATGCTTTTATGCTGATTTATTCTATTATTTCAACAACTTAGCCTTTCCGTTTGTCCCATAGATAAGACATTCTAACGCTCGTAACTCATTGATTTCATTAGACAGACAAACTCCTATGGGACAATTATTCCCATTAAAATAGTGTCTACTATTTGTTGACACCTGTATACAAATTGTATACATTTTGTGCGTGATAAAAGGATTCGGACATAAAGGACTAGCTGAACTGTTTGAAAAAGGTTCAAGCCGTTACATTGGGAACCAATACAAACGTAAAGCAGAACGCTGTCTAGATCTACTGGAAAATGCAGAGTCATTAACAGATCTACGTGTGCCGGGATATGATTTCCACCGATTGCACGGGAATCCAACACGATACGCCATGAAAGTGAGCGCAAATTATAGAATCACTTTTAGATGGCAAAAGGGCGCGATAGACGTCAACTTAGAAGATTATCATTAATAAGTAGGAGGTGAATAATGCACAGACAACCAACACACCCGGGGGCAATCCTTAGAGAGGATGTGATCCCGGCGTTAAAGGAACAGGGCGTAAACTTATCACAGTTTACCCGTGCCCTTGGTATTTCCAGATCTCTTTTATATTCGATACTTGATGAGAATAGGCCAGTAACTACTAACATTGCAGTACGCTTGGGTAAGGTATTGGGAAACGGGCCGGTCATTTGGTTGAATATGCAGAGAGCATATGATTTGTGGGAAGTTCAAGCTAAGCTCGCCACCGAATTAAATAATATGCCCATCTATAAAGTAGCGTGATGTTATTGAGTCAGATCTGGCGCACTAACAACCTAAATAGCAATATCTATGGGACAAATGACAGTCTATAGGACAGTTGAAGAAGTGGACGCTCTGAAACCGCTGGTATTTGTGCCGAAGAGAAGACTCGAAAAAGCCAGTATAGCCTTTATTATCTATACGTCTTATCTGGCATATATTGAAAAGTACCCCCAATTATGCCCCCATAGCCATGCCCGTGGCTCTACGGGAGTTTATCAATGAGATACAATTAGGCGTGAGGGCATTACATGCCCAAGAATAAGAGTGCCGCGAACCGTAGCAGCGAATATCATCATTATTCATAGTATGTTACAGTGACTGATGAAATCAGCCAGGGTTTAATTGCTTTCAAACAAGTGATAGATCTCTTGCGGAATGCGACAGGTCTCGTGAAGGACGTAAAAGATACATTACCGGAAGGAGAGAAAAAACAGACTATTGCAAGCAGCCTTGCTGCAATTGATGAAAACACAGCAATTGCCGAGGTGACGATTGCGAAAGCATTAAATTACAATTTGTGC
>CAYRXP010000177.1:0-3981 GCA_964428145.1 uncultured Enterobacteriaceae bacterium | reverse complement strand
AAAAGATAAAAGAAGCTGAAGCGAAGGCAGATAAGCTCAAGGCTGAAGAAAAGGTACGTAAACAAAAAATAGCTGAGGAGGAAAAAGTAGCCGAAAGAAAACGTCGTGAAAAGGAACTTGCTGATGCAATGAATGCCGAAGAAACTGCAGAACAAGCTTCAAAAGATCAGGAATTGATCAACAGAATATCAAACAAAATTAAACGGAGTATCGAAAGTAATTTTAACAAGGTAGGTTTGCCAGATGGCCTGGAATGCGAATTGCGTGTGCGTTTGGTGCCTGGCGGTAATGTGATAGACGTGACTATTACGAAATCAAGTGGTCACGATATTTTTGACAGACGTGCTGTCAACGCAACTCAAAAGGCATCACCATTACCTGTCCCTGATGATGTTGAAACATTTGAAAGACTTGATTTACGCGAAATAAAATTGCACTTCAAGCCAACAAATTAAGGTTATTGATTAATGAATATAAGAAAGTTCGGAAGTATTGTTTTTTTTACCCATATATTATTGGGCACATTATTGGGTCTGAATAATGCCCTTGCCCTTGATATCACCATCGAACAGGGCGTGGAAAATCCGATCCCCGTTGCTATTGTTCCCTTCGGTTGGTCACAGGCTTCATTAGCACCCATCGATTTATCAGAAATTGTCGCAGGTGATCTGGAGCGCAGTGCACGATTTGAAGCAATGGATTTTAAGGATCTGCCACAACGCCCTGCTGAATATCAGGATGTCAATTTTAGAGACTGGCGTTTACTGGGTATGGAGAACCTTGTTATTGGTCAATTGGTATTAACCGAGTCGGGTGAATATGAAGTCGAATTTCGACTCATTGATGTCTATAAAGAAAAACAAATTGCAGGATTTCGACTGCCTTCAACAAAGGCGCAACTAAGAACAACGGCGCATGAAATCAGCGACATCATTTATGAAAAGCTGATTGGTGTACGAGGGGCATTCGCAACCCGCATTGCTTACATCACTGTGAATCAAAAAAGAGATGGTAGTAAGATTTTTTCCTTACAGATTGCAGATGCCGATGGCCACAATCCCCAGATCCTGCTTGAATCACCTGAGCCCTTAATGTCACCAAGTTGGTCACCGGATGGCAAACGCCTGGCTTACGTTTCCTTCGAAGGCAAAAATTCTAACATCTTTGTACAGGATATAAAAACCGGAAAGCGCGACAAGGTCGCTGCAAACAAAGGAATCAATAGCGCGCCTGCCTGGTCTCCTGATGGTTCAAGTCTGGCGATGACTTTGTCCAAAGATGGTAATACTGAAATTTACATCATGCATCTTGGGTCAAGAACCCTACGGCGTATCACGAATAATCGGGCGATTGATACCGAACCAAACTGGTCCAAGGATGGTAAGAAACTGGCCTTCACCTCAGACCGCGGTGGTAGCCCTCAAATTTACGAAGTGGCCGTACGCGGTGGCGGAAAACCAAAAAGACTTACATTTAATGGGCCTTATCATGCCAGGCCTCGTTACTCGTCTGATGGTAATTCTATGATCATGGTAACGGGCCAAGGGGGGATTTATCGAATTGCCATTCTTGATCTACGCAACGGCTTTTCTGACATTCTGACGAAGGCACGACTCGATGAGTCCCCCAGTTTTGCCCCCAATGACCATATGATTATCTACACCACAACAGGTGCCCGCGGGACGGCCCTTGCCGCTGTTTCAGCAGACGGACAGGTTCACCAACGCCTTGCCCTGCAAGATGGCGAGGTTCGAGAACCCGCGTGGGGACCCTTTTTACCAAGACGGTAATCAAGAGAATTACCAGATTATGTTATTCTGTTTCAGTACCCGGCAAATTGCCGATAGGAGAAAATGATGAACACAAAATCCATGATAGTTTTGATCTTTACGGCGTTTCTCTTTGCCTGTGAATCCACGCCGGAGAAAGCAGATGATGCTGTTGCTGTTGAAGATCAAGGTACAAATCTAAGCGATGCCACAGATGATGCTTCTTCCGAAGCACAGACTTACGGTACAGAAGACGATGAGACATCAGGTATCAGCTCACTGGATGACCCACAAGGCCCTCTCTCAGTCAGGATCATTTATTTCGAATATGATAGCAGTGATGTCCAATCTGAATACCGTGAAACGGTTGAAGCACACGCTGCTTATCTGGTCGCAAATCCAAACACCATTATGACTTTGGAAGGTCATGCAGATGAACGTGGATCTCGTGAATACAATCTGGCCCTGGGGGAAAGGCGTGCACAAACAGTGAAACGACAAATGACCCTGCTGGGAGCGTCACCTGATCAAATACGTACTGTCAGTTATGGGGAAGAAAGACCGGCCATAGACGATCATGATGATTATTCATGGAGCCAGAACAGACGTGTAGAAATTCTTTATTGAGGAATTTATTTTGTTGTTTAAAAGATTATTAGGTTTGTTTTTAGTTTCGGGTATTTTATTTTCACCTGCAATATTTGCCGCAAGCAAGGGAGCTCCGGTTACAACACCCACTTCGCCACAGTTAGAACAACGCCTGGCAAATTTAGAGCGTTTGTTACAAAGCAGTGCCCTGTTGGATATGTTGCAACAGATAGAACTTCTGCAGAAGGAAATTGCACAGCTTCGTGGTGAAATTGAAGTAAACAATCACGTGCTTGATCAAATGAAAAAAAGACAGCGTGATTTATACACGGATGTTGATCGTCGACTCCAGTCAATGGAAAATTCTGGGATATCGACGGAAAGTAATCCTCCACTGGAAACATTGAGCACAACAGAAACAGTCAATCCACCCGAAAATCTACATGGTAATCAGACAGAAACCACAGCATTGACACTGGAGCAAGTTGAAACACAGGCCCCACAAGAATCTGCTTCTGGCCAACAAGCAGTAACGACAACAGCCGCTACAGAAATTAACATGGGCGCAGAAACAGATCCGGTGCAGATACAGGCAGAATATCAGCAAGCATTTAAACTTCTAAAACAATCTCAATACGATCAGGCCATCAAAGCCTTTGCCAAATTTGTTAAAGCGCATCCGGATAACCAATATTCAGATAATGCCCAGTACTGGATGGCCGAAGCTTTGTATGTGAAACGCCAATATGAAGATGCAATTAGAGAATACAACAATCTGGTGTCCAACTATCCAGAAAGCCAGAAAGTCCCGCATGGTTTGCTAAAAATTGGTTACAGCTATCAGGAGCTGGGCAAGGCAGAGGAAGCCAAACTCTGGTACACCGATGTCAGGCAACGCTTTCCAGGCACCACCGCATCACGTCTTGCGGATGATCGTTTAAAGCATATCAACGATTCATAAAATTTAAGTCTTATAGATAACAAGCACTGATAGTTCTAAAATTAATTATCTGGTCTCTGGCGTAGTCTAGAGACCGACTGAATTGACCCTTCAAAATGGCTCCATCTCAAAAAAATACAGGCCTGTCCTCGAATCTAACCCTAAAGATTAACGAAATATTTTTCTCGATACAGGGAGAAACCAATAGAGCAGGATTACCCACCATTTTTATACGCTTAACTGGTTGCCCGCTGCGCTGTGTTTATTGTGATACCGAGTATGCCTTCCATGAAGGTGAGCAGATGACGCTTGCTGAAATACTGGAGAAGATCTCGGATTATAAAGTTAAACATGTAACCGTTACCGGTGGAGAACCACTGGCACAAAAAAACTGCAGACCTTTATTAACTATGCTTTGTGATGAAGACTATGATGTCTCATTGGAAACCAGTGGTGCACTGGATATTCAGGATACCGATAATCGTGTTGCCAGAATTGTCGATCTGAAAACGCCTGCCTCGGGGGAGGTTGATAAAAATTTATATGACAACATTCAATATCTGACACCAAATGATCAGGTCAAGTTTGTGATCTGTGATCGTGAAGATTATGAATGGTCAAAAGAAAAATTATATGAATATAAGCTAAGCGATCAATGTGAAGTACTTTTCTCAGGGAGTTATG
>CAYRXP010000176.1:0-4059 GCA_964428145.1 uncultured Enterobacteriaceae bacterium | reverse complement strand
GCAAGGCGCAACTCGCAGTGAATGACTAGTCCTTCATAAGAGTTGTAACGCGGCAATGACTTTCTACCGGAGCTCCCGCAGGGCAAGACGAGAAGCCACCATATTCAAGGCAAAAAGCCGCAGGACTAGTCATTCTAGTCCAAGGTTTTATAATGAAGAAGATAGTGGCTCCTCGTCTTGCTGAAACCTACATTTCCAGGTAGTTTGGGTATATATAACATAAGTTATCCACCAAACATTTTTTTAAGGTTATCAAACCCCACTTGATATATGCCAGTGATAACATCCATGGCTTCGTTTTCCTCATCACCCTCTGCTTTGAATTCACTTGACCATTCTACTGTCGTCTTTCCTTCGCCATCCTCTTTAACACAAATGGTTGCTGTATAATTTGAAACAGGTAAGGGGCTATCAATAATAGAGTAGGTATAAACTCGTTCACTATCATCAAGCCGTTCCAGTTTTTCCACAACCGTACCACCGCCAGTTAGACTGAGACGGCGCATGCGCCCATCTTCTTTCAGTTCACTTTTCTCAATTGCAGGATGCCAGTCCGGTAACGTATTGAATCCACCAATCAGCTTCCAGACTTCATCTGCTGCTACATTTAAATTGGTTTTCATATTAATCTTTGCCATTATTAATCTCCTGTTTGCTTATAATTATTATGTAATGCAATGATATTTAAAAAAATAGCTTAAGGGTGCTCCTATTTATTATAGATTGTATTTCTTCATTCTGTATCTTAGCGCCATACGGGTAATATCCAGCTCCCTGGCTGCCCTGGATACATTGCCATTTGCTTTTTCCAGTGCCTGTGTAATCAATGTGAACTCTGCTGACTCCAGGGTCATATCCTCAATATTTGAATCTCCTGCGAGCGAATTCTCTGTAGTCCCCAAAAGGGGGCGATTGGTCAAACCAAGAGCGGCTGAGGAAAGTTCTCCACCACTATTTAACAATACCGCTCTCTCTATTAAGTGTTTCATTTCACGCACATTACCTGGCCAGGAGTATTTCATCATTGATTGTGCTGCTTCGTCACTGAATCTTACATTTTCAAAACTATAACGCCGTGCTGTTTGTTCAGCAAAATGCCTTGCTAAAATGATAATATCGTTGCCACGTGCTCTTAAAGGTGGCATCTCTATATTTAAGACGTTCAACCGATAATATAAATCTGATCTGAACTCTCCTTTTTCTAACAGGGTTCCAACATTCCTGTTAGTTGCAGCAATAAACCAGGCGCGAACAGGCAATTCCTTCGTTGTACCAACTCGGCGCATCAATCTTCTTTCTAATACAGCCAGCAACTTGGATTGTAAATCCATAGGTAAATCCCCGATTTCATCCAGAAACAATGCACCATCTTCGGCTGCTTCTATCAGTCCAGTACGTGATAAATGGGCACTTGTAAATGCACCTTTTTCATGACCAAATAGCTCAGCCTCAATGAGATCTTTTGGTAATGATGCACAATCTACTTGCACAAAAGGTTTATCACTCAATGCAGCACTTGCATGTAGTGATCTTGCAACAACATCTTTACCTGTCCCTGTCTCACCTAGTATCAAAACTGTTGGCGGTACTGTGTCTGATGCATATGTTAAGCGACTAATTTGTTCAATCTGCTGCCTTATCGAGACAATCCCTGGACACTCCCCGATAAATTCAACAGATTCAGAGGCATTGCGCTCGCGTTTACTTGAATATGCTAATTTTGTCTCAAGTTCATTTTTATCCAGTACTTTCTCAACATTAATCAGGAGCTCTTCCAGGTCTATTGGCTTCTTCAAGTAATCTGATGCGCCCAGCTTCATTGCAGAGACAGCATCCTCAAGTTCACCATATGCGGACATCACTAAAACGGCAATATTTGGATTCTCTCCGATTTTGACGGCTTCGAGAAAGTCGAGACCGGTGCCATCAGGAAGACGCATATCAAGTAAAACCAGATCTGGCGTCAGTGTTGCAAATTTCTCCTTTGCAGTATTCAAGTCACCTGCGATTTCACTTTTGTAACCCGCACGCACCAACTGTTTTTTAACTGCTTTCGCAAATACAATTTCATCTTCAACGATAAGAATCTGTTTTTCGATAGCGGGCACTTCCATAGAAGTTATAATTGGTTCAATTTCGTGCATATTAATCGTTCTCTTCAACCACTCTGATGGGTGCGGTAATCATTACTTTTGTTCCTTCTTGCTCCGAAGAATCAAAATTTAAATTCCAACCATGTTTCTGGCATATCTTGAAAGCGATGGGTATCCCAAGACCAGTCCCAAAACTTTTGGTACTTGGACCAGGCGTTAACTGATTGGGTTTTGGGTCAAAGGGCAAACCTGGCCCCTGATCATGAATAGACAATTCAAGTTCAGCATCTATTTTTACAAGCCCGATCGTCAATGTAGAACCATTCGGTGACGCATCAATCGCATTGGCCATCAGGGCGTATATAGCCTGCTCCATTAGGTCAGGATCTGCATTGAGTCTTAAATCATTCTCCCAACCAATTTTATCTACCTTCAAATTTTTTTCTTCTATTTTCGGTTTTAATAATACGATGGCTGCCTCAAGCATTTTGCTCGCTAATACAAGTCTGTAATTTGGTTTTAGCGGATGCAGGTAAGAAACCAACGCGTTCACCCAACGACCCAGTCTATCCGTGGTTTCTATGATGGCATGTTTACTTTCCTCCAAATCTTCCTTGTCTTCAGGGTCGTCAAGTAATTGTGCGGTTGCTCTGATACTGGCTAAAGGATTGCGAATATTATGTGCAACAACAGGAATCAAAGAACCTAGTGCGGCCTGTTTTTCACTCTCCACCAGAGCAGCCTGACTGATCTGGAGATCGCTAGCCATTTTATTGATGGCACCAGCCAAATCTTTTACTTCTTCAACACCCTGCTCCGGCATCTTGGTTTCGAGATGGCCAACACTGATGAGTCGGGCACCAGCGATGATCTCTGAAATCGGTTTCAGGAATTCCTTACGAAAAGTCACTCGTGCATAAATCACCAAAAGAAATGCCAGTAACAAAGGAATCGGAATAACGACGGGTGCGTATTGTGACCATATCTCTAATTTGTGATTCAATGCATTGTGTTTTTCCACTAACATATATTTTAATCTGCCGTACTTCCCCTCAAACCGGCCTATCATTCGATCAGCAAAACGTGGATCAAGGATCCTCATTCGCGTTTGTAAGCTGATTGCATAGGGGTCGGCGAAAATTGAATTCATGTCTTTCTGAATTTCTCTATAAGAAACATGCAGATCCTGAATGGCAGTATTTTCATCACGTGAGATTGCATTACTACGAAGTTTGTTGAAATTTTTATCAATACGCCGCGAGTATTCCCCATACAATTCCAGAGATCGCACATCTTCGAATAGCCGGGCGCGAATGGCTTCATGAATTTGTCGAAATAATTCGCTACGAATTTGCTCGGTGACATAGCTTAGCCCATTTAACCGAACTGACTCCTCCGAATTCTGTTGCCAGAAATAAGCGGATAGACCACCTAACAAACCTGTTAGAGCCAGTAATAATAAAAAAGCGACTTCTTGAACAAACAGGAGTCTGCGTAATGAATTTAGGTATTTTATTTTCATCAAGATCCGCGTGTGAAAATTGTGGCTGGTTCATATTAACCAATTTCTCTGTTTGTTGTTATCCATTATTTAGACTTTGTCTAAATACTTCCCGAAAACAACCCACTCTACAGCAACCATTATACGTGTAACATATTGTTTTTACGTAATATTTTCATTCAATCAAATAATATCTAAAAACTGGCATAGTTTCTGCCCATAAACTGTTGTGTCTGGAACACGTTGGCACTCGGCGAAAGTCAGAATTTAGGCTTCTGCCGGAATTTAGGCTTTTTAATTGAGTAGTATTCTTACTTTAACTGAATTAGGAGACGCATGATGAAATGGGAAACACCTGAATACAGCGACATTCGCTTTGGTTTCGAAGTAACAATGTACATCAACAACAAATAATTTTAATTACATGTTGTAAAATAAGGGGCTTTCAAGCCCCTTATTTTTTGG
>CAYRXP010000175.1:0-4059 GCA_964428145.1 uncultured Enterobacteriaceae bacterium | reverse complement strand
TCCTCATCAGGGACCTGAATCCCCATCAAGACACGGCCATAGGCAGCACCATGATTGCGGTAATGAAACAAACTAATATTCCAACGCTCACCCATTTGCGTGAGAAAATGCAACAGCGCACCCGAACGTTCTGGAAACTCAAACCGATAAAGTAATTCATCTTCGACCTGTGCTGCATGGCCACCGACCATATAACGCACGTGCATCTTTGCCACTTCATCATTACTGAGATCCACGACTTCATATCCCTTGTCTTTCAAATTAGTTATCAAGGTATTTTTTTCTTCTGCACCGTGACGTAGTTGCAATCCTGCAAATATGTGTGCTGTTTGCGAATCTCCATAGCGATAATTAAACTCAGTGATCTGTCTCGGCCCCAGGTCATGACAATATTTAAGGAAGCTGCCTGGCTTTTCTGGAATTGTCGTGCCGATTAACGCCTCTCGATTTTCACCCAGCGCAGCAAGCTCTGCAATATGGCGTAATCGGTCGAAATTCACATTGGCACCACTAAAGATGGCCACCAGTTCTTTATTCCTGATACCTTCTCTGGCAACATATTGTTTGAGCCCAGCCAGGGCCAGTGCCCCCGCCGGTTCTGGAATCGAGCGGGTATCTTCGAAGATATCTTTCACTGCCGCACAGATTTCATCGACACTTACCAACAGGATTTCATCAACAACATTCTTAATAATTCGAAATGGCTCCTCACCTGCCTGACTTACTGCCGCACCATCAGCAAAGATACCGATATGTTCCAGCTTAACACGCTCGCCCGCTTCAAGCGCTGCATGCATACAGGGCGCTTCATCAGGCTCTACACCGACAATGCTCACACCCGGAGCGCACTCCTGAATATGGGCAATTATGCCCGCAATCAACCCACCACCACCGACGGGTACAAAAATAATATCTGGTTGCGTTGGGTGTTGTTGTAATATTTCAACGGCTACAGTCGCCTGGCCGGCAATAACAACAGGATGGTCATACGGGGGGATATATGACTTGCCTTCATCTCTCGCAACACCTAATGCATAATCCTTCGCTTCATCGTAATTATTCCCGTGCAACAGAACATTGGCGCCCAAACGTTTCACCGAAGTCACCTTGATCTCTGGTGTTGTCTTCGGCATCACTATCGTTGCTTCAATCCCCAGTTTGTCTCCGGCAAGTGCTACGCCCTGCGCGTGATTCCCTGCTGATGCGGCAATAACACCTTTTTTTCTTTCATGCTCAGATAAACTCGCCATGAGATTGTAAGCACCGCGCAATTTATAAGAGAAAACTGGCTGCTGGTCTTCTCTCTTCAGCCAAATATTGTTTTCGTGTCGGGCTGAAACCTCTGGTGCAAAATCAAGGCTTGTTTCACGAGCTACCTCATAAACACGCTTGCAAGCGTCTTCGATCATTTTTTTATATTCTTCCATACGTGTAAGATACCACTAAAACTGCTATCTATTGCTATACCCTTTGGGTAAACATTATCACTTCACCGGAAAACAGACATGACACAAGATGAGCAAAAAAAACAGGCCGCGAAAGCCGCACTTGCCTATATAAAAGATGACTCAATTGTTGGCGTTGGTACAGGAAGCACCGTCAATTTTTTCATCGAGTCTCTGGCCGGCATCAAACACAGGATCGAAGGCGCAGTATCGAGCTCACTTGCCACAGAAGCCCTGCTGAAAAATTATCACATCCCTGTGTTGAGCCTGAATAGTGCAAATGAACTGCCTGTTTATGTGGATGGTGCGGATGAAGCAACCAAATATCTACACTTGATTAAAGGTGGCGGAGGTGCGCTGACAAGAGAGAAAATTGTTGCCGCTGCCAGCAAAAAATTTATCTGCATTATTGATGAAACCAAATTGGTCGATGTTCTGGGGACTTTTCCATTGCCAATAGAAATCATCCCCATGGCACAAAGTTATGTCGCAAGGGAGATTGTTAAATTGGGTGGACAACCGGTATTGCGTGAGGACTTTACCACGGACAACGGCAATATCATTCTTGATGTGCATAACCTGAGTATTCTCAAGCCTGTTGAATTGGAAGAGGAATTCAATAAACTTGCCGGTGTCGTATCAAATGGTCTATTTGCCCAACGACCAGCGGATATTCTGCTTGTCGCCAGTGATAATGGCGTCCGGGTCTTTGATTAGCCATGCGCCTAGTGGAATTGTATTTTTCCCTGGCCTATAATCATCCTGATTTGATGTATTTGTGACAAGGATCACAGTATAGTCCTTGTGCTTCATATAGCTTGGCAGATATTAGTACCGCATAATTTTACAAAAACAATCATTTTTTTAAGATAAGGGGACTAAAAGATGGTTTTTTATATCGTATACCTGCTGGCAATAGCCATCTTGATTTTGCATTTCACAGGCTGGTTTACAAGACGCAATATGGAATGGGTCGTTCTTGCTAGTCCTGTTGCCGTTTTCGCAGTCATTATTCTCGATTACATGAAAATCATATGAAGATCATGTAGACAATAGTCTTGATCAATCATGATCGGACTCCTTCAGCGGGTGAGTTCAGCCCAGGTTTCAATCAACAATAAAATCGTAGCCAGGATAGGGACAGGTCTCTTGGTTCTCATCGGTGTTGAAAAAGTCGATACAGAGCATCAAGCAGATAGGCTGTTAGATAAGATACTGGGCTATCGTGTCTTCCCGGATAAAGAAGGCAAAATGAATCTTTCCCTTACCGAACTCAATTATGGTCTACTTCTTGTTCCACAGTTCACACTGGCCGCCGATACCAAAAAAGGCATGCGCCCCAGTTTCAGTTCTGCCGCTACACCTGAGCTGGGGGAAAAATTATTCGAATACCTGCTCTCATGTGCAAGACAGAAACATACCATTGTAGATTCGGGTCAATTCGGTACGGACATGCAGGTGAGCCTGACGAATGACGGGCCCGTCACCTTCTGGCTGCAGATACCTCCGGGCGAGCCTTAAACCCAATCCCCCCAGACCTATTTCCTCAGGCCCATTCTCTGATTTTCAGGTATTTATCATAGAGTTCGGCTTCCGGTGTGCCCGGCTCTGGCTGCCAATCATATTGCCAACGCACCAATGGGGGTAAAGACATCAATATTGATTCAATCCTGCCACCGGACTGAAGACCAAAGAGTGTTCCCCGATCATAGACCAGATTAAATTCGACATAACGCCCACGGCGATATAACTGAAATTGTCGTTGCTTTTCACCGTAGTCTATATCTTTCCGACGATCGACAATCGGCACATAAGCCGGAAGAAATGCATCACCAACACTGCGCAAGAAGGCAAAACATTTATCAAATTCCCATTCATTCAAATCATCAAAAAACAGACCGCCAATGCCGCGCGGTTCTTGTCTGTGTTCCAAATAAAAATAATCATCACACCATTTTTTATAACGGGGATAAATATCCTCTCCATATTCAGCACATGCCTCTTTCGCCGTGATATGCCAATGTGTCGCATCTTCATCAAAGCCGTAATAAGGAGTTAGATCAAAACCCCCACCAAACCACCAGACAGGTGCTACACCTTCTTTTTCAGCAATAAAAAATCGTACATTAATATGTGTCGTTGGTACATAGGGGTTGATTGGATGAATTACCGATGAAACGCCAAGCGCCTGAAATTTTCTTCCCGTAAGTTCGGGACGGTGAGCAGTGGCCGATGCTGGCAATTCATCACCAAAAACATGAGAAAAATTAATACCAGCTTGTTCGAATATTTGTCCATCACGCATCACGCGACATCGGCCACCGCCACCTTCTTGTCTATCCCATTCGTCCTCTTGCAATACCAACGTGCAGTCCAGATCACACAAAGCGTCTGTAATGTTATTTTGTAAGGCAAACAAATAATTGCGTATTGATTCGATCTTAATCATTGGTTAATTTAATCATTGATCTATCTATTCAGGTCAATTTATTTTGGCATAGGATGGCAAGTATTGGGTCAAGAGGTTATCCTATTGCCTCTGTTTTTCAGGATAACGGGCATTATAAGAGTAATGGGTAATAGAAGCGCAACAATTAACCGGGAAACCAATGAG